>NZ_JAGPYL010000074.1:0-33358 GCF_018070095.1 Micromonospora sp. U56 | reverse complement strand
TTCCGCAGCGTCGACGACCTCGTCGCCGCCATCGAGGAGTACCTGCGCGTGCACAACGACGACCCGAAGCCGTTCGTGTGGACCGCCACAGCCGAATCGATCCTGGCCAAGGTCCGACGTGGACGAGTCGCCCTCCAGCAAGTGGCTAGTCAAAACTGAGACGGAACACTAGCTGACGAGATGTCGGCAATCCGCGCCGACTTGCACGAGCGGCCCGGCTGGCACGGTCGAACCAGCTCCGGGCAAGATCCCTCGTGCGACTCTTCCGGCCCGACCCTGCTGACGGCCCGAGACGGCCTGACGTGGGGGAGGGCGACGTTCGCCCAGCTCAGAGCCTGTGTCACTACTAGAATCCGGCGTACAGGTCGACTCGTCCGTCGCCCACCAGGTCGCAGCCTCGATCGACGCTGCGACCTCGTCGTATGTCAGGCTGTCCACCTCCCCGGACACGTCGCGTCGGGACCGTTTTGGTACATGTCAGGCCACCTGCCGCGTAAAGATTGCCGTCGATAGCTGCGAACCGTCCGAACGTGTCCCCACGAGGTCTTGGTGTCCAGCTGTCGCCGCTGCCGGCCTTCCGGGAGGCCCGGGCCCTGAGCGACCTGCTGTCACCCGCCCCGAGCCGGCGGCAGGATCCGATCATGCGAGTCCGTCTCATACCTTCATACATCTACATACGGCTAACTCTGTGCGTAGCATCCCTTCCGAACCCGCCGGAGCGCGTCGGCGCTCCGCCGGGTGGCACGGGGGTGCCCTTACCCCGCCGCAGTTCCTTTCCTACCGGAACCACGCACCGCGGCGGTCCTACGGTCCGGCGACGGCTGCGTGACGGCTGTCAGGAGAACGGCTTGGTATTCAGCGGGCGGCATCGCGTTCTCGCGATGCTGGCAATCAGCACACTGGGGGCGGGACTGCTTCAGGCCCCGGCCTCGGCAGAGCCCACCTCGACCACGTACGGACCGGACAACCAGGTCCTCGTCGAATCCTTCTACGAATCCACGCCGGACGGACGGGCGGCAGCCGGTCTGACGGCACCGACCTCGCTCGCTCCGCTCGCTTCCAGCTCCGTCCGCAGGCCGCCCGGCTCACCGGACGCCGACGGCCGGGCCGCGGAGTGCATGAACCAACCCGGTGCCGGAAGCGTGGAAGGGCGTACCCACAACCGCTTTCTGTGGTGCCAGTCCATCTTCGTCGGCAGCAGGGTCTACAGCGTGGACCGGAAGGTGTACGTCGGTCAGGCGGTCTTTGCCATGAACGCCGTCGCATACGGCCGGGACGACGGCAACCGCAGCGTAGAGGTCTTCTTCCGCTCCCAGCCCGGCAGCCTGCGGTATCTGGAGGGCGACCGGAGCGAGCTGTCCAACGCAATCTTCCAGGTGTTCGCCGACTGCACGAGCTGGCTCACCGGCTGCTCCGCCGGCGGGGCGTCCGCCACGAACACGTTCTCCGGCTGGAACGTCGACGGGTCCTGGCACTCCTGGACCGTCGCCTCGTCCGAATTCCGCGGCGTGGGGCCGGACAAGATAGGTCGGCACGACTGGGCGCTGACCATCGACGCGTACTCACCCGGCACGCCGGACGCCGGTGGCAAGGCCCTGCCCTCGCACCGGATCCGCTGTGACAGCGCGCAGGTCGGCTTCTACAAGCGGCCGAAGGCCTGCATCATGGACGACGTCATCCCGCACCTGCAGTACTCGCTGCAGAGCCCGAACTACTCGCAGGTTTCCGCGCACGTGCACTGCGCGATGACCCCGGGCTGCCAGACGTGGCCGGGGCCGCGAACGGACCGGGTGATCCCCGGCCGGTACACCGGCAGCCGGAACGATCCGGGCCTGCACCGGATCACCGAGAAGTTCCCGGTCGACGCGTCCGACAACAACAGGACGTACTACTCGAAGAACTCCGGGGCCAAGGACCAGGCCTGCGCGACCCTGCCGTCGTACGTGCTGGACCGGACCACCCAGCAGTGCGACGAGTTCCCGTTCGCCTCCACCATCGAGGGGGCGGGCAAGGGTGACGGCAACTTCTCCGTCCTCGGGGTGACCAGCCGGCACAACAGCTGCGCCGGCAACGCCCTCGCCAGGTTCTACCGGGACGACCGGATCCTGGTCTGGCAGCCGGGGCTGTCCGACGAGGCCCTCGACACCTACTACGTGGAGATCACCGACGTGCCGACGGGCAGCACCGACGAGTGCCTGCCACCCGAGGACGACCCGGACGAGCCGAACCTGCCGCCGACCGCGAACGCCGGGCCGGACACCACCGGCGACGAGGGCTTCACCATCGTGCTGGGCGGCTCGGTCAGCGACCCCGACGGCAACCCGCCGACGGCGCAGTGGACGTACTCGCCGGGCCCGGACTCCGATCCCGGCATGTCCTGCACGTTCCACGACTCGCGCAGCGCGAACACCACCATGGAGTGCAACGACGACGGGACGGTCACCGTCACGCTGACGGCGTTCGACGGAGTGAACGGGGCGGTGAGCGACAGCGCCGTTGTCACCGTGCGGAACGTCGACCCGAGGCTGCGCCGGCTCGGCGAACTGGCCCCGTCGATGGCCGCCGCGACCGAGGACGTGGAGTACGGCATCACCGCGCCACAGCCGTGGCAGGTGTTCCGGGTCGGCGACCCGGTGCCGTTCAAGGCCCGTTTCCTCGATCCGGGCAGCAACGACACCCACTCCTGCGCGATTGAGTGGGACGACGGGCAGAGCAGCACCTTCGACTCGTACGCGGACCGCTGCGAGGCGACCCACACCTTCACCCACCCCGGGATGTACACCATCAAGCCGAAGATCACCGACGACGACGGTGGTCTCTCGCCCGCAGCGAGCGTCATGGTGATCGTGTACGACCCGAACGCCGGGTTCATCACCCAGGGCGGCTGGCTGGACTCCCCGGCCGGCGCACTGGTCGACGATCCAGCGGCGCAGGACAGGCTGACCGTCGAGCTCAACCCGCAGTATCTGCCCCCGGAACCGGGACCGGCACTCAGCGGCGGCAAGGTCGCCGCGGCTCTGCGGGGAACCGGGTTCGACCTCACCTCCACCACCCTCGAATGGCTGGTGGTCACGCCTGACCAGAAGGCGGCCGTGAAGGGCACCGGCACGATCGGCGGGGCGGCCGGTTACGGCTTCGTCGCGTACGGATTCGACACGCCGGACGCGGTGCGCCTGGTGGTCTGGCCGCTGTCGGCGGGGGACTATCCGCAGCAGACACTGGTGTACGACAACCGGCCCGGAAAGAGCTACGACCTGGACCTCAGCGACCCGCAGCCGCTCGGCGGCGGATCGGTCCAGGTGCACGAGTAGTACCACCAGCGCCCGTACCGTGATCGGGAGGATCGATGACCGCTGCCTTCGACGGCCTGCTGAGCGTGCACTACAGCCAGGCGTACGTGGTCAGTGGCGACGAGCCGCCCGATCCGGTACGGGCGTTCGCCGGTCAGGTCAACGGCCTGTGCGGGGCCCGCGTGCCCGGCGCCCTGTTTCTGGTGACCGGCCGGAACACCGGCGAGGTCGGCTTCCGGGCCGACGTGGTGGACGGGCCGCCGCAGGTCGACCCGCAGTGGGAGGAGGTCGTCGAGGTCTCCTTCACCGCGCTGTCGGACGACGTCAATCTGATGGACTGGCACCAGGAGGCGTATCCGCTGCCGCTGCGCGAGTCGGTCACCTACCGGGTGCGCTACTGCGCCCGGGGTATGGACGCGGGCAAGACCTACCTCGGCGAGCCGGGGGTCACCCTGCCGTTGGACCACTACCTGCTGCTCTTCTGGCCGGCGCCCGCGGAAACGGACCGGATCGTCCGGCGGACCAGCCGGATCGCGGCGTACTGGCACGACGAGGGTTTCATCGCCGGCTGACCGGGCCGACACCGCACCGCGCTGACCATCGACCCCTGCTTGGGGCAGGAGCACCGCCTACAGTCCACTCGTGCCGATGCTCGCCGCGCCCGCCGTACCGCCCGGATCGATGGCCGCGCTGGCGCAGCCGGAACTGCGCGCCGAGGGCGTACACCTGCGTCCGTGGCTGCCGGCGGACCGTGCGGTGGTGGTGGCCGCGTACGCCGACGCCGCGATCCGGCGTTGGCACTGCCGGTCGATGGCCGGCGACGAGGCCGCCGACTGGATCGCCGCCTGGCCGGGCCGGTGGCGGGCGGAGACCGGCGCGGGGTGGGCGGTGTGCGACGCCGGGGTGGTGGTCGGGCAGATCAGCCTGCGCCGGGTCGTCCTCGCCGACGGGCTGGCCGAGGTGTCGTACTGGGTGCTGCCGGCCGCGCGCGGCCGCCGGGTCGCCCCACGGGCGCTCGCCGCGGTGTCCGCCTGGTGCTTCGACACCCTCCGGCTGCACCGGGTCGAGCTGTGCCACTCCACGGCGAACGAGGCGTCCTGCCGGGTGGCGCGGCGCGCCGGCTTCACCGCCGAGGGTACGAAGCGCGGCGAGGGGCTGCACGCCGACGGCTGGCACGACATGCACCTGCATGCCCGCCTGCACACCGACGCCTGACGCCCGGCCGCCCTCATTGATCCATCGGCCTACACTCCCGCCGGTGACCCCCCGTACGGCGCGCCTGCTCGCGCTGCCCTTTGCCTTGGCCGCGGTCCTGTTGCGGATCGGCGTCGAGTTCTGGCTGAAGCCGCTCACCTGGCGGATCGATTCCACCGCCGTGGCCCTGCTCGCCTGGGCGGCGGGCATCGCCGGCAGCATCGTGGTGCCGGCGGTGGGTCACCTGCTGCTCACCCGCGAGGCCCGCCGTCGGCCGGCCACCTTCCGGATCGACTCCGCCGGACGGCGCTTCACCGCACCGGCCGCCCCGGCCTGGGCCGGACCGTGGTCGGCGATGGTGAGCTGGCTGGCGGCCGGGCTGCTGATCACCGAGCGGGTGCCGGGCGAGGACCGGGTGCGGTTCTTCGAATCCGGCGACGCGCTGGTCTGGAACGTGCTCGCGGTGGTGGCCGTCCTGGTGGTTGTGCTGCTGGTGCTGCTGGACGACCGGCCCCGCCTGACGCTCGACGAGGCCGGAATCACGGTGCGGGGCCTGGTGCGGGGCAGGACGGTCCGGTGGGACCGGCTGCTTCCCGGCGGGCCGCCCGCGCCGGCCGGGAAGGCCTTCGCGACGCTCGTCCTCTCCGAACAGCCGAGCACGCCGGCGGGCCGGCCGGTGTCGCGGTCGCTGGCGGTCGGAACGGCGTACGTGGACGCGGTCTTCCTCGCCGGCAGCGTCCGCCACTACGTGGAGCATCCGGAGCGGCGGTCCGCCATCGGCACCGCACCGGAACTGGACAGGTTGCGGGCGATCGTCGGCGGGGCGGACTCCTGACCAGTTGCCGGCCGCACCGGCCGAGGGCGGTCGGCAGCAGGGCGGTGGCCGCCTGACCGGCGAGCGCCGAAGACGGGGCAGCACCCTATGTAGAGAACAGATACAGTCCGCCGCATGCGGATGACGATTCCGGTGGCCAGGGTGCTCGCGGTGCTGCTCGCCGAGCCCGACGCCGCGCGCTACGGCCTTGACCTGATGAAGGCGACCGGCCTGCCCAGCGGCACCCTCTACCCGGTGCTGCACCGCCTCCAGGACGCCGGCTGGCTCACCGCCGACTGGGAGGAGGTCGACCTGGCCGCCGCCGGTCGGCCGGCCCGGCGGTACTACCTGCTCACCGCCGAGGGCGTGACCGCCGCCCGGCAGGCGCTCGCCGAGCTGCGCGCCCTCGCCCCCAGGACCGGTCCGGCCCTGGGCGGGCCGGCCGGAGCGCCGGCATGGTGACCCGGCGGGTGGCCGAGGCGCTGCTCCGCGCGGCCGCCCGGCGCTGGCCCGTGGTGCTCCGCGACGACCTGCGCCGGGAGTGGACCGCCGAGCTGCACGTCCTCGCCGAGGCCGGCCAGCGGGTCCGGATGCTGCGCTTCGCCGCCAGCCTGGCCGCCAGCCGCGCCGGTGCCCCGCTGGTCGACCGGGCCGGGTGGCGACGGCAGGTGCGGCGTACGGCTGCCACGTTGCTGCTCGCCCCGCCCGCCTGCGTCGCGCTCATGGCGGTCGCCCTGTTCGCGACGGCCGCCGTGCACGGTGTGCTGGAGCTGCGATTCGGGTGGGCGCAACGGCTGCAACTGCCGCTGTTCTCGACGCTCTGCGCCGGGCTCGGAGTGCTGCTCGCCCTGGTGGTGGCCCGGGCGGCCCGACACGGCGTACGGGTGGGGCCGTCGGCCACCGCGGTCGGCGTCGGGCTCGCCGTCGCGATCACCGTCGTGCCGGCCGAGGTCGCCCTGCACGACGACGCGCGGCAACTCGCCCGCATCCTGCCCGGCGTACTGGTCTGGCTGGCCGGGCTGACCCTCGCGCTCTGGGCCGCGGCGACCCTGGCCCGGCGGGGACGGCTCCGGCTCGCCTGGACGGTCGGCGTGCTCGCGGCGTTCGTCGCTGCCGACGTGGCGGTGGTGGCCACCGTGGTCGCCGCCATCCCGCCGATCGACCCGGGACAGCCGGTCACCGAGCTGCCGCCGGACGGCGTCGACCGGATCTCCGCCCCGCTCTGGCTGCTCAACTGCTGGACCGACTGGTCGTTCGGCCTGCCCCGGCCGACCGACTGGGAACGGTTCCTCATCACCGACCTCGTGCTGGTCGAGCCCAACTTCTACCTGGCCTGCACCCCGTACGCGCTCACCTGGGCGATCCGGACGGCGCGGGCGGAACCCGCGGCGGAGGCGGCGACGGCGCAGGCCACGGCCTGAGTCCCGATCGGAGGTCGGGCCTGCCGGGTCAGCGCGCGCCCGAGAACTCGTCCCAGGTCGCGCCCGCCGGCAGGTACCAGGAGGCCGGATCGTCGGCGAGCGCCCGCGCGATCACCAGCCGGGCGTGCGCGTCCAGTTCGGGCAGCCGGTCCGGCCCGAACCACTCGACCGCCACCGACTCGTCGTCGTTCACCCGGGCCGTACCGGAGACGAGTCGGCAGTGGAAGCCGAGGTTGAGGTACTCGCAGCGGTCACCGTTCGGGTAGGTGTGCGGGTGCGACACCACGCTGCTGAGGCGTACCGGCTCGACGCGCAGGCCGGTCTCCTCCTCGACCTCGCGCACCACGGCGGTGGCCGGTTGCTCGCCCGGCTCGACGAAGCCGCTCACCACCGACCAGCGACCGTCGTCGGAGCGCAACCCCAACAGCAGCTCGCCGGCGTCGTTGCGGACCACCGCGCTGACGCTCGGCAGCCAGAGCAGGTCGTGGCCGACGTGTTCGCGCATCCGCAGGATGTAGTCCGGTACGCCCATCCGGCGACCCTAACCGGCACGGACGCGCCCGTGCCGACCGACGGCCGCGCCGCCGGGGTCAGCCGGACCAGGCCACCGCCCGGCTCACCCGCCGGTAGTGGCGGTCCAGCTCCGCGTCGATCTTCTCCGCGCGGGTCTCGGTGAGCACCACCGTGGGGTCCTGCCAGGCGCGGGCGGTGAGCATCCGGTGCCGCAGGCCGGCCGGCGGGTGGGAGGCGAAGAGCGACACCTGCTCGCGGACGGAGAGCTGGCGCAGCAGCGGCAGCCGCTCGGCGGCGCCGGCCAGCGACCTCGCCAGGCCCGCCCGCCAGGTCGCCGGTCCGTGCCCGCCCCGCGACCCCTGCCGGACGACCAGCGCCACCGACTCACCGCTGAGCAGGACGTCGAGCAGCCGGGTCGCCCCGGCGGTGCCGGCGGCCCGGGCGGACATCTCGTCGGCCAGGTACTCGGCCCGCTGGCTGTCCCGCAGCGCCGTCACCACCAGCAGCAGGTGGCCGGCGAAGAGCAACCGGGACAGCAGCCACGACAGCATCCGGCCGATCGCCTCACCGATCATCTCCAGCAGCCCACCGCCCTGGCTGGCCCGGGTGGGCCGGAACAAATCGGCGGCGGAGCCGAGCATGGTCAGCGCCGGGTCGGTCACCAGCAGCCGCCGCACGTCGCCGTTGACGAAGTGGCCCAGCTCGTGGCCGAGCAGGGCGATTCGCGCCTGCCCGTCGAGCGAGCCCCACAGCGGCAACCCCAGGCAGAGCACCCGCCGTCGGCGCAGCCCCACCGACGTCGCGTACGCGTTGATGCTGCCGTCGACGCCGACCACGTGCGGCACCGGCGCGCCGATCACCGCCGCCACCTCCTCGACCAGGGCGTGCAACTCAGGTGCCTGCTCGCGGGAGAGCACCTCCAGCTCCGGGTCCACCCGACCGAACCGCGGTCGCAGCGCCACCGCCAGACCGACCAGCGCCAGCCCGACCACGACGGCGAGGCTCGGGAACGGGTACGCGAACATCAGCCGGACGCCGAGCACCGCCATCGCCAGCACCGCCGCGACGAGCAGCAGCGAGGCGACCACCGTCACCGTCCCGGCCACCCCGAGGCCGGTGGCGGCCAACGGGCGCTCGACGAGTGCGGCGTACTGCTGCCGGGTGAGCCGGGCGGCGAGCCGGTGCGTCCGCCGGTCGACCCACGACCAGCCGAACTCCGGCGCCTGCCGGGCCCGGTCGTAGCCGTCCAGGTTCCACTCGCAGCTGGCGCACCAGGGCATCGCCTCGCGTACCGACACCGTCGCCGTGCCGCACTGCGGACACGACCCCGCCTCGGCCGTCGTCGTGATCATGAGCGCCGATCCTGCCGGTGCCGGCCGCCCGTCGGTACCGGCCGTTCAGCCGAGCCGGTCACACCCCGCACGCTGTGCCCGCCGCGCACGTCACCGGCCCGGTCCCGCCGGTCACGCCACCCGCTCGGTCACGTCCGCACGCCACCGTTCCGGTCACGTCCGCACGCCACCGATCCGGTCACGCCGGGCAGGGCACCCGCTCCAGCGCGGCCGGACCGGTGCCGGGGCGCACCAGCTGCGCGAAGCACCGCTCGGTGGTGGCCCGCTGCCAGCCGAAGACGCTGGCCGCGGTCTTCGCCACGCGTACCCGGAAGACCAGGCGCACCCCGGCCTCCCGGCGCCGCGCGCCACCCTCCACGGCCAACACCTCGACGCCGTCGACCCGCTCGGCGGCGCGGCGCAGGTCCGCCTCTGCGGCCGCCGGATCGGCCAGCAGTTCGCCCCTCATTCGCTGCGCGATGGCGGTCACCTCCCGCTCGGCCCGCCGCTCCAGCCGCTGCTGCGACCGGTCCCGCAGCAGCGGTGCCGCCACCGCCACCGCCGTCACGGCGAAGACCGTGACCACCGCCGCGGCGAGCAGGCCGCGGCGTACCCGTGCCGATGTTCTGCCCCCGAGACGCACCGGGGAATTCTCCGCCACCGACCGCCCTTCCGGCTGCCCCGTCCGTCCGGGTACGGCTTCCCGCATTCCGCCGCGCGGCCCCCACCAGCACGTCTACTGTGGAGGCCGTCGCAACTATTTGCGCGATCCGGTGGCGGCCGGGCTGCTCCCGGTGCACAGTGATCTCATGAACGACAGCGGAAGTGGTGGGCGCTACTACTGGTGCACCCGACACCACCGGGTCGAGACCGATGCCGACGTGTGCCCTGCGAAGCACGTTCTCGGACCGTACGCCTCGTCCGCCGACGCCGAGAACGCCCTGCAGACGGTGCGGGAGCGCAACGAGGCGTGGGAGGCCGAGGACGCCCGCTGGGCCGGGGAGGGCAGCTAAACGGCGCGGGACGGCCCGTGTCGAGGAACTCCGTGCCTCCGCACCGGGGGCGCGTGAGCGCATGTCCCCAAGGAGGGAACCGAGATGGCCGAAGCACAACAGGCCACCACCCGCCCGGCCGCCAAGAAGTCCGCCGCGACCACGCGGACCGCGGGCGCCACCCGCAGCACCGCGGCACGCCGGCCCACCACGAGCACCGCGGCGGCCCGGAAGGCGCCGGCCGGCCGGGCGGCGGCGAGCGCGGCGGGCGCCGGGGCGGGACGGACCCCGACCACCACGGCGACCGCCGCGAAGAAGACGGCGGCCAAGAAGGCCCCCGCTTCGAAGACCACCGCAAAGAAGGCGCCCGCCACCAAGACCACCGCCAAGAAGGCCCCCGCCGTCAGGACCACCGCCAAGAAGGCCCCCGCCGTCAAGACCACGGCGAAGAAGACCGCCGCGTCGAAGGCGACGGCGACGAAGGCCCCCGCCCGCAAGGCCGCCGCGAAGACCACGACCGCGGCGAAGAAGACCACCACCACCACCGCGAAGAAGACCGCGCCCGCGGCGAGGAAGACCACGACCGCCGCCGCGAAGAAGGCCGCGCCCGCGGCGAGGAAGACCACGACCGCCGCCGCGAAGAAGACCGCGCCCGCGGCGAGGAAGACCACGACCGCTGCCGCGAAGAAGACCGCGCCCGCGGCGAGGAAGACCACCACCGCCGCGAAGAAGACCACGGCCGCGAAGGCCTCGACCGTCGCCCGCAAGGTCACCTCCACGGGTAAGAAGGCGACCGCCGCGGTGAAGAAGACCACCGGCGCGGCGAAGAAGACCACCGGCGCCGCGGCCAAGAAGACCACGGCGGCGAAGAAGGCACCGGCGAAGAAGACCACCGCCAGGACGGCGCCGGCGACGAAGACCACGGCCAAGAAGGCGCCGGCGCGGAAGACGACCGCCACCTCGTCGACCACCACCCGCAAGGCGACCGCGAAGACAGCGCCGGCGACGAGGACCACGGCCGCCAAGAAGGTCACCGCCCGCAAGGCACCGGCCCGCCCGGCCGCCGCCCGGGCCACCGCGCCCACCCGCGCCCGGTCCCGCGCCCGCAAGGCCACCGGCTGACCGTACGGCGACCGCCGTCGCATCGCCGGAGGGCGGATCACGCGCCGGACTGCCAGGATTGACCCCGTGGTCATCCGACGCGTACTGGCGCACCGTATCGACTTCGGCGCGCTGCGCCGCGGGCTGGGACTGCCCGAGGGCTTCCCGGACGCGGCGCAGCGCGAGGCGGATCAGGCCGCCGCCGCACCGCCGGCCACCGGGGTCGACCGCACCGACGTCCCGTTCGTCACGATCGACCCGGCGGCGTCGCGCGACCTCGACCAGGCGATGCACCTCGCCCGCCGCCCCGGTGGCGGCTACCGCGTGCGGTACGCCATCGCCGACGTCGCCGCCCACGTGCGCCCCGGTGGCGCGCTGGAGGAGGAGACCTGGCGCCGCGGGCAGACCGTCTACCTGCCCGACGGCAACGTGCCGCTGCACCCGCACACCCTCAGCGAGGGCGCGACCAGCCTGCTGCCCGACGTCGACCGGGCGGCGGTGGTGTGGACCATCGACCTCGACGCCGACGGCGCGACCACCGGCGTCGCGCTGGAACGCGCCCGGGTCCGCAGCCGGGCCAAGCTCGACTACGAGGGCGTGCAGGCCGCCGCCGACGCCGGGCGGCTGCCCGAACCGGTCGCCCTGCTGCCCGAGATCGGCGCCCTGCTCACCGCCCGGGGCCTGCGTCGGGGCGCGGTCAACCTGCCCCTGCCCGAGCAGGACGTCGAACCGGACGGTGACGGCTGGCGGCTGGTGCTGCGCGGCCCGGTCCCGATGGAGGACCACAACGCGCAGATCTCCCTGCTGACCGGAATGGCAGCAGCCGACATCATGCTGGCCGGCCGGATCGGGCTGCTGCGCACCATGCCGCCGCCGAAGCCCGAGGCGGTGGCCCGGCTGCGCGCCGCCGCCGTCCCGCTGGGCGTGCCGTGGCCCGACGGCATCGGCGTGGGCGAGGTGCTCGTCGGGCTGGACGCCTCGCAGCCCCGGGCCGCCGCCTTCGTCGACCAGGCGGCGGAGCTGATGCGGGGCGCCGGGTACACGGCGTTCGACGGCGAGCTGCCCGAGCAGCCGGAGCACGGCGGGGTCGCGGCCGCGTACGCCCATGTCACGGCCCCGCTGCGCCGGCTGGCCGACCGGTACGCGACGGAGGTCTGCCTGGCGCTGCACGAGGAGCGGCCGGTGCCGGACTGGGCCCGCGCGGCGCTGCCGAAGCTGCCCGAGGTGATGGCGGCGACCGACCGGACGGCGGGCGCGGCCACCCGGGGCGCCATCGAGCTGGCCGAGGCGGTGCTGCTAAAGCACCGGGTGGGGGAGGTCTTCGAGGCCGCGGTGCTGGACGTGGACGCCCCGCCGAACGGCCAGTCGAAGCCCGGCCGCCCGCCCGGCGGCACGGTGGCGCTGGACGCCCCGCCAGTGCGCGCCCGCTGCACCGGCGAGCTGCCGCTCGGCGAGCGGATCCGGGTCCGCCTGGTAACCGCCGACCCGGTGGCCCGCAAGGTCGTCTTCGAACGCGCCTGACCCGCCACCCCGCCCTCGCCCCCGCCCCGAGACCCCCGCACTTTCAGAGAAAGAGTGGCCTTGGCGCGCCGGGTAGCCACGCTTTCTCTGAAAGTGGCGGCATCGAATGGCGGGCGGCGGCGAGCGGGCGGTGGGGTGGGTAGCGGGGATTGTCACAGCGGCGGGCGGTGCTGGGGGCGGGGGCGGTTTGCGAGGATGACCGCATGGCTTACGACGCGACCACGTTGCCCGACGTCTCCGGGCTGACCGTCGGCATCATCGGTGGCACCGGCGACCAGGGGCGGGGCCTCGCCTACCGGCTCGCCCGGGCCGGGCAGACCGTGCTGATCGGTTCCCGTTCCGCCGAGCGGGCCGCGGCGGCCGCCGCCGAGATCGCGGCGCTGCCCGGCGTACCGGCCGGAGTGGACGTGACCGGGGCCGACAACGACGAGGTGGCCCGCCGCAGCGACGTGGTAATCATCGCGGTGCCGTGGGACGGGCACGCCGCCATCGTCGCCGCGCTCGCCGAGCCGCTCGCCGGCAAGATCGTGGTCGACTGCGTCAACCCGCTCGGCTTCGACAAGCAGGGCCCGTACGCCCTCCCGGTGCCCGAGGGCAGCGCGGTGCAGCAGGCCGCCGCCCTGCTGCCGAACTCCCGGGTCTGCGCGGCGTTCAACCACGTCAGCGCGCCGCTGCTGGCCGACCCGGAGATCGAGCGGATCGACCTCGACGTGCTGATCTGCACCGAGGACCGGGAACTGGTCGACATCGTCGGCGCGCTGGCCGCCCGGATCCCCGGCATGCGGGGCATCTACGCGGGCCGGCTGCGCAACGCCCACCAGATCGAGGCGTTCACCGCCAACCTGATCGCCATCAACAAGCGCTACAAGGCGCACGCCGGCATCCGCGTCACCGACCTCTGAGCCGGGCGCCGTTGCGTACGGTCCGGCACCCGGTCACGGCCGGGGCCCGTCCCCGCGTGCCAAACCCGGCACCGCGCCACCCCGCCACCCCGCGTGCCAACCCCAGCACCGCAACTCCCCGGGTCCCTCGCTTGATGGGCGCAGGACGCCGCACCGCTGCCCCGAGCCGCCACGCGCGTGTCTTTCCGGCCAGGCCTTCACCGAACGAGCGTGATACCTCAGAGTCATATTGATGCCTCTGAGGTATCACGCTCGCGGTGGTGTCATGCCCCGGAACGGCACGACCGGATCGGACCCGCATCCGGGTGACTGTGGACCGGTCGAGCGGGGCGGTGGGGGTCGTGCGGACGACCCCCACCGCCCCGTCGTCCTAGAAGGTGTGCTCGGCGGCGGGGAACTCGCCGCCGCGTACCTCGTCGGCGAAGCGCCGGGTCGCCTCCGACAGCGTCCCGGCCAGGTCCGCGTAGCGCTTGACGAACCGCGGCGCCCGGCCGGTACGCAGGCCGGCCATGTCCTGCCAGACCAGCACCTGGGCGTCGGTGTCCGGGCCGGCGCCGATGCCCACCGTCGGGATCGGCAGCTCCGCGGTGATCCGCTTGGCCACCTCGCCCGGCACCATCTCCAGCACCACCGCGAACGCACCCGCCTCGGCCACCGCCCGGGCGTCGGCGAGCACCTCGTCGGCGGCGTCGCCCCGCCCCTGGACCCGGTAGCCGCCCAGGGTGTGCTCGCTCTGCGGGGTGAAGCCGATGTGCGCCATCACCGGGATGCCGGCGCCGACGATCGCGGCGATCTGGTCGGCGCAGCGCCGGCCGCCCTCCAGCTTCACCGCGTGGCAGCCGCCCTCCTTCATGAACCGCACCGCCGTACGCAGCGCCTGGGTCGGGCCCTCCTCGTACGAGCCGAAGGGCAGGTCACCGACGATCAGCGAGTGCTTCGTCGCCCGGACCACGGCCCGGACCAGCGGCAGCAGCTCCTCGGCGGTCACCGGCAGGGTGGTCTCGTAGCCGAACACGTTGTTCGCCGCCGAGTCGCCGACCAGCAGCACGGGGATGCCGGCGGCGTCGAAGATCGAGGCGGTGTACTGGTCGTACGAGGTGAGCATCGCCCAGCGGTCGCCGCGCTCCTTGGCGGCGATCAGGTCGCGGGTGCGTACCCGCCGGGTGGCCGGGCCGCCGTAGAGGGCGGTCACCTCGGTCGGGGTGGACTCCACCATGACTGTCTCCTTTCCTCGAGGCCGCCGTCGCGGTCCCCGGGTTCCGCCGCGATCGTCGCACCGGACGACCGCCTCACGGCAGGGCACAGTGCAGGATTTCACTCGGCGCAACCGGCGCGGCGGGACCGCGACCGGTCGCCGCCGCACCGGGAACAGTTCCGCTCAGCCCTGCTCGCGCCAGCGGTTGGTGATCGGCAGCCGGCGGTCCCGGCCGAACGCCTTGATGGAGATCTTCGTGCCCGGGGCGGACTGCCGGCGCTTGTACTCGGCGGTGTCCACCATCCGGAGCACCCGGTCCACCACGGCCGGGTCGTGACCGGACTCCAGCAGCCCCTTCCGGCCCAGGTCGCCGTCGACGTAGCCGATCAGGATCGGGTCGAGAGCGTCGTAGTCGGGCAGGGTGTCGCTGTCCAGCTGGCCCGGGCTCAGCTCGGCCGACGGCGGCTTGCCGATCGAGCTCTCCGGGATCGGCGGGGTCTCGCCCCGGCTGGCCGCGTCGGCGTTGCGCCACTTCGCCAGCCGCCACATGAGCGTCTTCCAGACGTCCTTGACCGGGTTGAAGCCGCCGACCGAGTCGCCGTACAGGGTGGAGTAGCCGACCGCCAGCTCGCTCTTGTTGCCGGTGGTGAGGACCAGGTGGCCCTCCTGGTTCGACAGCGCCATCAGGATCACGCCCCGGACCCGCGCCTGGAGGTTCTCCACCGTCACCCCGGACAGCGACATGTTGGCCAGGAAGGTGTCCACCATCGGCTGGATCGGCTCGACCCGGTAGTCGAGGCCGGTCCGCTTGCCCAGGTCCTCGGCGTCGGCCCGGGAGTGCTCCGAGGAGTGCTGGCTGGGCAGCGACACCCCGACCACCCGCTGCGGCCCGAGCGCGTCGACGGCGAGCGCGGCCACCACCGCCGAGTCGATGCCGCCGGACAGGCCCAGCACCACCGACGGGAAGCGGTTCTTGTCGACGTAGTCGCGCAGGCCGAGCACCAGCGCGTGCCACACCTCGGCCTCGTCGGCGACCGGTTCCATCACCCCGCCGGCGGCCGCCGGGCCCGTCGGGGCCGGCGGGACGGATCCGACGGTACGGCGGACCACCCGCATCCCGTCGGCCAGTTCCTCCTCGTCCGCGCCGGGCTCGCCCGCCTCGGGCAGCTCGACGTCGTGCACCAGCAGGTGCTCGACGAACTGCGGGGCGCGGGTGAGCAGGGTGCCGTCGGCCTCGACGATCATCGAGTCGCCCTCGAAGACCAGTTCGTCCTGGCCGCCGATCATGTTGACGTACGCGATGGTCGCGCCGGCCTCGGCGGCCCGGCGGCGGACCAGCGGCAGCCGGATGTCGTCCTTGTTCAGCTCGTACGGCGAGCCGTTGATGTTGACCACCAGCCCCACGCCGGCCTGCCGGGCCACCGCGAACGGGCCGCCGGCCTGCCAGAGGTCCTCGCAGATGGTCAGCGCCACGTCCACCCCGCCGATCCGCACGACGGTGAGGGCGGCGCCGGGAAGGAAGTAGCGGTCCTCGTCGAAGACGCCGTAGTTGGGCAGGTGGTGCTTGAAGTACGTCGCCACGACGCCGCCGGAGTGCAGCAGCGCGGCGGCGTTGCGGGCGCCCCGGCCCGGCTGGGCGTCCCCGCTGACCTGCGGCGGGCCGTCCGCGTCCAGGTAGCCGACCACGACCGGCAGGTCGCCGAGGCCGTCGGCGGCCAGGTCGGCCGCGAGCTGCTCCAGCGCGGCCTTCGAGGCCGCCACGAAGGAGCGGCGGAAGACCAGGTCCTCGACCGGGTAGCCGGTCAGCATCATCTCCGGGAAGGCGACGAGCTGGGCGCCGGCGTCGGCGGCGCGGCGGCTCCAGGTGCGGACCAGTTCGGCGTTGCCGGCGAAATCGCCGACGGTCGGGTTGACCTGTGACAGCGCGAGACGCAGGGTGGGCATGCCCTCATCTTGCCCCAGCGCCGGTTCACCGACGCGGTGGCCGGGACGAGACGGCGGCCACCCTCCCGGATGGCCGCCGGCGGGCGGGACACGACGGGACGGGCGGCGGTGCTTCGCGTAACGTCGGCGTAACGAGGCCCGGGGAGACTGGGCGGTCAGGTCGGGCGCAGCCCGGTCGAAGGCGGACAAAGAGTGTCGCGAGGGGTTGGGGAAGTGGACCGTCAGCAGGAGTTCGTCCTCCGTACGCTGGAAGAGCGGGACATCCGGTTCGTCCGGCTGTGGTTCACCGACGTGCTCGGCACGCTCAAGAGCGTGTCGGTCGCCCCCGCCGAGCTGGAGGCCGCCTTCGAGGAGGGCATCGGGTTCGACGGCTCCGCGATCGAGGGCTTCGCCCGGGTCTTCGAGTCCGACATGGTCGCCATGCCGGACCCGACCACCTTCCAGGTCTTCCCGTTCGAGGGCGGGGTCAGCGGCGAGAGCGCCCGGATGTTCTGCGACATCCTGCTCCCCGACGGCGGCCCCTCCTGGGCGGACCCGCGGCACGTGCTGCGCCGGATGCTGTCCAAGGCCGCCGAGAAGGGCTTCACCTTCTACACCCACCCGGAGATCGAGTTCTTCCTGCTGGAGAACGGCCCCCAGGACGGCTCCCTGCCGGTGCCCGTGGACACCGGCGGCTACTTCGAGCACACCACGCACGCCGTCGCGCGGGACTTCCGCCGCCAGGCCGTGCTGGCCCTGGAACGGATCGGCATCTCGGTGGAGTTCAGCCACCACGAGGTGGCCCCCGGCCAGCAGGAGATCGACCTGCGCTACGCCGACGCGCTGACCACCGCCGACAACATCATGACCTTCCGGCACGTGGTCAAGGAGGTGGCGCTCTCCACCGGCGTGCAGGCCACCTTCATGCCGAAGCCCTTCACCGACCAGCCGGGCAGCGGCATGCACACCCACCTGTCGCTGTTCGAGGGGGAGCGCAACGCGTTCCACGACGCCGGCGACCCGATGAAGCTCTCCAAGGTGGCCAAGTCGTTCATCGCCGGCCTGCTGATGCACGCCCGCGAGTACACCGCGGTCACCAACCAGTGGGTCAACTCGTACAAGCGGCTCTTCCCGCTGGCGCTGCCGGACCGGATCACCGAGAGCCCGGCGTACGTCTGCTGGGGCCACCTGAACCGGTCGGCGCTGGTCCGGGTGCCCGCGTACGGCAAGCCGAACTCGGCCCGGGTGGAGGTCCGCTCGCTGGACTCGGCGACGAACCCGTACCTCGCCTTCGCGGTGCTGCTCGGCGCCGGCCTCAAGGGCATCGAGGAGGGCTACGAGCTGCCGCCGGGCGCCGAGGACGACGTCTGGTCGCTGACCAGCGCCGAGCGGCGGGCGATGGGGTACGAGGCGCTGCCGGAGAACCTCGCCGAGGCGATCGACGTGATGGCCGGCTCGGAGCTGATCGCCGAGGTGCTCGGCGAGCACGTCTTCGACTTCTTCCTGCGCAACAAGCGCGCCGAGTGGGAGCAGTACCGCCGCGAGGTCACCCCGTACGAGCGGCAGCGATACCTCTCGCTCTAGATCGCGGTGGCGCGGTGCCGCTATCGTCTCGATCACCGCGCCGGCACCCTCGCCGGGCGTAGGAGGCCGGGAGGCAGTCGGTGCTGGAGGATCTGCTCAGCGGGGCGTGGCAGAGCGTGGTGTTCGGGGTCGTCGGGGTGGCCCTGATGGCGGCCGGCTTCCTGCTGGTCGACGTGCTGACCCCGGGAAGGCTGCGCGAGCTGATCTGGGTGCGGCGCAACGGCAACGCCGCGCTGCTGCTCGCCGCCAACCAGCTCGGCATCGCCGGGATCGTCTTCACGGCGATCCTGACCAGCTACAGCGACTTCGCCAAGGGGCTCGCCTCCACGGTGATCTTCGGGCTGATCGGGCTGGCCATCATGGCGCTGGCCTTCTTCGTGCTCGACCTGCTCACCCCGGGCAAGCTGGGCGAGATCATCTGCTCCGATGAGCCGCACCCCGCGGCCCGGGTCAGCGCCGCCACCCACTTCGGCGCCGCGCTGATCGTCTGCGCCTGCATCGCCTGAGCGCCGCTGTCGTACCCCCGGCCTAGGTTGCGGGGGTGAACCGGACCGACCGCCTCTACGCCCTGGTGGAGGAGCTGCGGGCGGTGTCGCCCCGGCCGCGCAGCGCCCGCTGGCTGGCCGGGCGCTTCGAGGTGAGCACCCGCACCATCGAGCGGGACATCGCCGCGTTGCAGGGCTCCGGCGTGCCGATCTGGGCCGAGCCCGGCCGCACCGGGGGCTACGTGGTCGACCGGGCGCACACCCTGCCACCGGTCAACCTGACCGCCGCCGAGGCGGTGGCGATGGCCGTCGCGCTGCACCGGCTCGGCGGCACGCCGTTCGCCGGGGCGGGCGCCACCGCCCTGCGCAAGCTGCTGGCGGTCATGCCGGCCGCCGACGCGGCCGAGGCGCACCGGCTCGCCGGCCGGGTGCACCTGATCGGCGAGGGTCCGGCCACGCCCGTCCCGGCCGTCGTCGCCGACGCGGTCTCCGCGCGGCGCGTGCTGCGCGTGCGGTACGCCGACCGCGCCGGGGCGACGTCGGCGCGCGAGGTCGAACCGCTGGGCTACCTCGGCAACCCCCGACACTGGTACCTGCTCGCCTGGTGCCGGCTGCGGGACGGGCTGCGCTGTTTCCGCACCGACCGGATCCGGGGGGTGGAGGCGCTGCCCGAGATGGTCACCCGGGAGCTGCGCCTCGACGACCTGGACATCCCGCACGAGCGGGTGCACGCGCTGAGCCTGGTCTGAGCGTCCGGCTGCGGGGCCGAATCGTCGGGGAAACACCGACAGGACGGTGTCGCGGACGACCCCGAGGCTGACTCCTGACGAGCCCGGCCGACCGGCCGGTGCCTGCGACGGGAGGCGACACACATGTCCACGATCACCAATGCGGTCAGCTGGTTCGAGGTCGGCACCGACCGGCCCGAGGAGACCGGGCGGTTCTACACCGACGTGTTCGGCTGGGCGTTCACCGAACAGGGCAGCCCGGAGACGTCGTACCGGGTGGTGGAGCCGGGGCCGGAGGGGTCGATCCAGGGCGCGATCCGGGCCACCGGCGGGGCCGGCCCGAACTACGCGGTGTTCTACGTGCAGGTGGCCGACGTGGCCGACACCTGCCGGCGGGCCGAGGCGGCCGGCGGCAAGGTGCTGGTCCCGCTGACGTCGAACGACAACGGCCTGACCTTCGCCCACCTGCTCGACCCGGCCGGCAACCACTTCGGCGTCTTCGCGCCGCCCGCCGGGGCCTGAGCCGACCGCCGGTCCGCCCCGGCAGCGCCGCCGGGGCGGACCGCGTCGGGCGCGGTCGGATCGGGTACGGGGATGGCCCCGCCGCTAGGGTCGGCTGGCCGGGAGGAGACCGACGGCCGGGGGGAGTGGGACGGCGGGGCCACCCGGGTCACCTGCCGGTCGTACCCATGCCGCCGTGGTGGCCACGGCCGCCCGGGCCCGGGAAGACGCCGGCCTCGGCGGCCTTGGTGATGGCGTCGGCCTGCTCCTGGGTGAGCTTGCCGTCCTCGACCGCCTGGGCCAGCCGGTCCTTGAGCGCCGCCTGCCGGTCCTCGGCGGAAAGGCGCTCCGGGCGGTCGGCCTTGCGCTGCTCGCGCAGCTTCTCCAGCGCGGCGGTCACCTTCTCGGTGGGCACGCCGAGTTCCTTGGCCAGCGCCTCGGCGAACTCGCCCTGGCGGTCGGCCTTCTGCTGCTGCCGGTCGGTGCCCTGGCCGGCGCTGCTGCTGGCGCTGGGCGACGGGGTGGCGTCCTCGGCGAAGGCCACCGTCGGGGCGGCGATCCCCACGCCGAGCACTCCGGCGGCGGCGAGCCCGGCCAGCAGGTGCTTCTTCGACATCGTGCGGGACATCAGTCCTCCAGTGATCGGTGGTTGGTGCGATGACCTCACCGACAGTGACCACCAAACCTGGGCCGAACCCGTGCCGACCCTGTCACCCAGCTGAAAATCCCACCGCCCGCTAAAGGTGATCAAGAAGTTCGGGTCAGCGGAAGACGCTTTCCAGGACGCAAACTTCTTGATCACCGCGCCGGGGCGCGCCGGGGCGGGGCGGAGGCCGGGGTGGGTCAGCGGACGGCGGGGGAGACGGTGAGGGTGCCGGCCTCGGCGTCGAGGGTGGCGGGGGTGCCGACCGGCACGGTGAGCTGGCCGACGCCGTGGCCGACCGGGAGGCCGCCGAGGACCGGGACGCCCAGCTCGCCCAGGCACTCGGTGAGCACGTCGGTGACCGTGGTGTCCCAGGTGTCGGCGCACTCGGTGAACTGGCCGACCGCCACCCCGGCCACGCCGTCCAGCACGCCCGCCCGGCGCAGGTGGGTCAGCATCCGGTCGACCTTGTACGGCGGCTCCTGCACCTCCTCGATCAGCAGCACCGCGCCGGTCAGGTCGGGCATGTCCGGGGTGCCGATGGAGGCGGTGATCAGGCAGAGGTTGCCGCCGAGCAGCGGACCGACCGCCCGGCCGGGCACCCGGACGGCGAAGGTCTCCTCGTCCGGCGTGGCGGCGACGGTCACCGGCTCGGTGGTCATCAGCGCGGTGTGCAGCGACTCCGCCGAGCGCAGCGGGGTGCGCTCGTCCAGCCAGGCCGCGCCGGGGCCGTGCACGCTCGCCAGCCGGGCGCCCCGCCAGAGCGCGAACTGCAACGCGGTGATGTCCGAGAAGCCGGCGACCACCTTCGGGTCCCGCCGTACGGCGGCCATGTCGAGCAGGTCGACCACCCGCTGTGCGCCGTAACCGCCCCGGGTGCAGATCACCCCGCGCACCTCGGGGTCGGCGAAGGCGGCGTTCAGGTCGGCGGCGCGCAGCGCGTCGTCACCGGCCAGGTAGCCCCGCCGGGCGTACGCGTTCGGCGCCAGCACCGGGCGCAGCCCCCAACCGGTCAGCAGCTCGACGCCCCGGGCCACCCGTTCGGGGCGGGTCGGGCCGGACGGCGACACGAGCATCACCGAGTCACCGGGGCGCAGGACCGGCGGGCGCAGGCATTCGTCGGTGATCACAGCGGCAGAGCCTAGTCGGCGCCGTGCGCGGCGGAGCCGTTCCGGGCCGGCGGCGGCGCACCGGCTAGCCTCGACACGTGGCGACCGCGCTGGTGATCGAGAACGACCCGACCGACGACCTCCGCCGGCTGGGGGAGTGGCTGACCGAGGGGGGCCTGGAGCTGCACGTGCTCCGCCCGCACGCGGGCGAGGAACTCCCCGCCGACCTGGAGGGGTACGTCGCGCTGGTCGTGCTCGGCGGCGAGCAGCAGGCGTACCCGCTGCCCGACGGCAGCCCCGGGGCGCCCTGGTTCCCGGCGCTGGAGGGGCTGCTGCGCAAGGCGGTCCGGTACCGGGTGCCCACCCTCGGCGTCTGCCTCGGCGGGCAACTGCTCGCCACCGCCCACGCCGGGCTGGTCGAGCGGAGCCCGTCCGGGCCGGAGATCGGCCCCGGCGTGGTCGGCAAGCGGGACGCCGCCGACAACGACCCGCTGTTCCGGTACGTGCCGCTGATCCCGGACGTGCTCCAGTGGCACTCCGACGAGATCACCGAGCTGCCCCGGGGCGCCACCCTGCTGGCCGCCTCGACCCGCTACCCGAACCAGGCGTTCCGCCTCGGGGACCGGGCGTGGGGGTTGCAGTTCCACATCGAGTGCGACACCGCAATGATCGCCGACTGGGCCCGCGACTCCGACGTGCTGGCCGAGCTGGGCTACGACCCGGAGCTGGTGGTCGCCGCCTGCGACCGGGTGATGGCCGACGTCGAGGAGGTCTGGCAGCCGTTCGCGGTGCGGTTCGCCGCCCTCGCCCTCGGCGAGCTGGGCGACGACCCCGCTCGCCGTAGCCTGCCGCTGCTCGGGCAGTGAGATGACCAGACCGACCAGGGGCCGGCTCGCCCGGTACGGCTTCGGCGCCGCGCAGGGCGACGGCGGGCAGCGCGCCGCCGACCTGCTCGGGCCGGACGGGCTCGGTCTGTGGCGTACCGACGAGCAGGAGCCCGTCGACGAGCGTGCTGCCGCGCTGCTCGCCGCGCTGTCCCGCGCCGCCGACCCCGACCTCGCCCTGCGCCAGCTGCACCGGCTGGTCGAGGCGGAACGCCGGACCGTCACCCTCCGGCAACCCGGCAACGGCGCGGCCCCCGCCGCCGGGCCGGCGACCACCGGCACCAGTACGTCCGCGCTGCTCGACGCGCTGCACGCCGACCCGGGCCTGTGTCGCCGCCTGGTCGCCGTCCTCGGCGCCTCCTCCGCGCTCGGCGACCACCTGGTCGCCAACCCGGAGCAGTGGACGGTGCTGGCCACCGCCCCGGACGGGCTCGCGCCCACCGCCGACGGCCGGCTGGACCTCGCCGCCGCCGGGCGGCTGACCACCGCCACCGCGCCGGTGGCGGTGCTGCGGCAGGCGTACCGGTTGGCGCTGCTGCGGATCGCGGCGGCCGACCTGACCGGCGGGCGCGGCCTGGACCAGACCATGGCCGCGCTCTCGGCGCTGGCCGACGCGACCCTGGCGGCGGCGTACGAGATCGCCGTCGACGAGCTGCCCGCCGGCACGCCCCGGCCCCGGCTCGCGGTGGTGGCGATGGGCAAGTGCGGCGGCGACGAGCTGAACTACGTCTCCGACGTCGACGTCATCTTCGTGGCCGCCGACGACGCGGACCTGACCGTCGCCACCACGGTCGCCGCCCGGCTGATCGGCGTCTGCGGGCTGGTCGCCTGGCCGGTGGACGCCGCGCTGCGCCCCGAGGGCAACCGGGGGCCGCTGGTGCGTACCCTCGCCAGCCACCTGGCCTACTACCAGCGCTGGGCCCGGACCTGGGAGTTCCAGGCCCTGCTCAAGGCCCGGCCGGCCGCCGGCGACCTGGCCCTGGCACGGGAGTGGATCGGGGCGCTCGCCCCGCTGGTCTGGACCGCCGCCGAGCGGCCCGAGGCGGTCTCCGACGTCCGGGCCATGCGCCGCAAGATCGTCGACAACGTCCCGCCGAAGGAGCTGGAACGCGAGATCAAGCGCGGGCCGGGCGGGCTGCGCGACATCGAGTTCGCCGTCCAGCTGCTGCAACTGGTGCACGGCCGCGGCGACGAGTCGTTGCGGGTGCCCGGCACCATCCCGGCGCTGCGCGCGCTCGTCACCGGCGGCTACGTCGGCCGCGCCGACGGCGAGGCGCTGCTGCGCGGGTACCGCTTCCTGCGCGCCGTCGAGCACCGGCTCCAGCTCCAGGGCCTGCGCCGGACCCACACCGTGCCGACCGATCCGGCCGCGCTGCGCTGGCTCGCCGCCGCGCTCGGCTGCACCGCCACGCCGGGCCGCAGCGCCGTGGAGAGCTTCCGCGCCGAGTGGGTCGCCCACGCCACCGAGGTACGCCGGCTGCACGCCAAGCTGCTCTACCGGCCGCTGCTGGAGTCGGTGGCCCGGGTCCCCGCCGACGGGCTGCGGCTCACCCCGGAGGCGGCCCGGCACCGGCTGGAGATCCTCGGCTTCGCCGACCCGGCCGGGGCGCTGCGCCACCTCCAGGCCGTCACCGGCGGGGTCAGCCGCACCGCCGCCATCCAGCGCACCCTGCTGCCGGTGCTGCTCAGCGAGTTCGCCGACGCCCCCGAGCCGGACCGCGGCCTGCTCAACTACCGGCAGGTCTCCGACAAGCTCGGCAGCACCCCCTGGTACCTGCGGCTGCTGCGCGACTCCGGCCCGGTGGCCCGCCGGCTGGCCCGGGTGCTCTCCTCCTCCCGGTACGCCGCCGACCTGCTGGCCCGGGAGCCCGAGGCGCTGCGCCTGCTCGCGGAGGAGAGCGAGCTGGCCCCGCGTACCCGGGAGGTGCTCTGCGACGGCTTCGCCGCCGCCGCGGGCCGGTACGCCGACCCGGAGCAGGCGATCCGGGCGGTACGCGCGCTGCGCCGGCGGGAGCTGGTCCGGATCGCCTGCGCCGACCTGCTGAGCCGGGCCGGCGGGCTCGCCCCGCGCCCGGAGCGGGGCTCGCCGGCCGCGCCCCTGGCCGACGTCACCGGGGTCGGCACCGCGCTCTCCGACGTCACCGACGCCACGCTCACCGCCGCGCTGCGCACCGCGCGGGCCGCCAAGCCGGGGCCTCCCGGACTGCGGTTCGCCGTGATCGGCATGGGCCGGCTCGGTGGGTACGAGTCGAACTACCTCTCCGACGCCGACGTGCTGTTCGTCTACGACCCGCCGGCCGGGGCGGACGAGCAGGCGGCCAGCGCCGCCGCCCACGGCATCGCCGAGGAGCTGCGCCGACTGCTCGGCGTGCCCGCCCCCGACC
Organism: Micromonospora sp. U56; assembly: GCF_018070095.1. NCBI lineage: Bacteria > Bacillati > Actinomycetota > Actinomycetes > Micromonosporales > Micromonosporaceae > Micromonospora > Micromonospora sp. U56. The sequence continues at coordinate 8,843 of NZ_JAGPYL010000074.1, read as the reverse complement.
CGCCGCTCGGCGTCGACGCCGACCTGCGCCCCGAGGGCCGGCAGGGCCCGCGGGTGCGCAGCCTCGCCGCGTACGCTCAGTACTTCGCCCGGTGGTCGAAGGTGTGGGAGGCGCAGGCGCTGCTGCGCGCCCGGTTCGTCTGCGGCGACGCCGACCTGGGCGCCGAGTTCGAGGCGCTGATCGACCCGGTCCGCTGGCCGGCCGACGGGCTGAGCCGCGAGCAGGTGGTGGAGATCCGCCGGATCAAGGCCCGGGTGGAGCACGAGCGGCTGCCCCGGGGCGCCGACCCGGCCACCCACACCAAGCTGGGGCGGGGTGGCCTGGCCGACGTCGAGTGGGCGGTGCAGCTGCTCCAGCTCCGGCACGCCGGGGCGTACCCGCGACTGCGCGGCACCCGGACCCTCGACGCGCTGGCGGCGGCCCGCGAGGCCGGCCTGGTCGACCCGGCGGACGCCGCCGGGATGGCCGCCGGCTGGACGCTCGCCGCGCAGGTCCGCAACGCGCTCATGCTGGTCCGGGGCCGCGCCGGCGACCAACTGCCCCGGCACGGCGTGGAGCTGGCCGGGGTCGTCCGGCTGCTCGGCCGCGACGACCCCGGCGAGTTCCTCGACGAGTACCTGCGCACCGCCCGGCGCTCCCGGGCCGCCATGGAACGGGTGCTGGAGGCCTGAGCGCCGTCAGCGGCGGCGGACCAGCACCAGGTGGTCGACCAGGGTGGCCGGCTGCCCGTCCGGGTCGGTGACCTCGCGCCGGGGCGCGTCCAACCGCTCGGTCCGCCAGCCGTCCGGGTCCAGGTCGAGTTCGGCCAGCGTCTCCTCCGGGGTGGGGAAGCGCACGTCCGGGTGGGCCAGTCGGGACCACGGCGGGACCTCGCCGTGCTCGACGATCAGCAGCCGGCCGCCGGGCGCCACCGCCCGCGCCGCCGCCCGGAGCACCTCGGCCCGGGGGAACTCCAGCGGCGACTGGAGGAACTGCGCGGAGACCAGGTCGAACACCCCCTCCGGGAAGGTGCGGGTCAGGTCGTGCCGCTGGAAGTCGATCCGGGCCGCCACCCCGGCCGTGGCCGCCTCGGTCGCCGCCCGGTCCAGGGCGGTGGTGGAGACGTCCACCGCGGTCACCCGCCAGCCGCGGCCGGCCAGCCAGATCGCGTCGGCGCCCTCGCCGCAGCCGAGGTCCAGCGCGGTGCCCGCCGGCAGCGGGTCGACGACGTCGACCAGGTGCGGGTTGGCCCGCCCGCTCCAGATCCGCTCCCGCCGCTGGTAGAGCTCGTCCCAGTGCCGCGCCGTCTCGGCGTCCACGGCATCCGCGCCGCTCCCGGCGTGGTCGTGCGTGCCGGTTCCGGCGTGGTCGTGCGTGCCGGTTCCGGCGTGGTCGTGCGTGCCGGTTCCGGCGTGGTCGTGCGTGCCGGTTCCGGCGTGGTCGTGCGTGCCGGTTCCGGCGTGGTCGTGCGCGCCGGTTGCGGCGTGATGGTGCGCGCCGGCGTGCGCGCCCGCGCGGGCGCGCAGGGCGACCGCCCGGTCGGTCTCCTCGGCGATCAGGTCGGCGTTGAGCGCCGCGCCGGCCTTCACCCCCGCCGCCGCGGCGGCGATCACGGTGGCCTGCGGGTCGGTCACGTTGCCGGCCACCCAGACCCCCGGCACGGCGGTCGCCCCGCTGGCGTCGGCGGCGACGTGGTCGCCGAAGACGTGCCCGCCGACGACGAACTCGCTGGTCGTCAGGCCGAGCCCGGCCAGCAGGTCGGCCCGCGCGGCGAACCGGGGCCCGACCACCAGCGCCTGCCGGGCGACGAGTTCCCCGGAGCGCAGCCGTACGCCGGTGAGCCGGTCCTCGGTCACCTCCAGCCCCGTCACCTCGCCCTCGACCACCCGTACGCCCCGGGCGGCGAGCTGCTCGGCCTGCTCGGGGGCCAGCGGCGGGCCGGTGTGCGTGAACACCACCACGTCGTCGGTGAGCTGGCGGAACAGCAGCGCGTGATGGGTGGTCATCGGCCCGGTGGCCAGCACGCCCACGGCCTGGTCCCGTACCTCCCAGCCGTGGCAGTACGGACAGTGCAGCACGTCCCGGCCCCAGCGTTCGGCCAGCCCCGGGATCGCGGGCAGTTCGTCGATCAACCCCGTGGTGACCAGCAGTCGCCGCGCCCGCACCAGCTCGCCGTCGGCCAGCTCCACCTCGAACCGGGCCCGGTCGTGCCCCTCGACCCGGTTCGCCTTGGTGACCGTGCCGTCGACGACCTCGACGCCGTACCGGGCGACCTCGGCCCGGCCCGTCGCGTACAGCTCGGCGGGGGCGACGCCCTCGCTGGTGAGGTAGTTGTGCACGTTTCCGGCGGGGGCGTTGCGCGGCGCCCCGCCGTCGATCACCAGCACCGACCGGCGGGACCGGCCCAGGGTGAGCGCGCCGCTGAGCCCCGCCGCGCCACCGCCGACCACCACCACGTCGTAGATCCGGTGCTCCCGCATCCTGGTTCCCCCTCCGGGCGGGTCCGTCCCGCCCATGCCCCGGATCGTCCGCGCTGCTTCCCGGGACGACAAGTATCGTTGCTGAGATGGCAAACGAACGGATGGCGGACGACACCGCAGCCCAGGACGAGGTGCTGACGGCGGTCGGGCCGCGCCTGCGGGCCCTGCGCCAGCAGCGCGCCGTGACGCTGGCCCAGCTCTCCGCCGCCACCGGCATCTCGGTGAGCACCCTGTCCCGGCTGGAGTCCGGTGGCCGCCGGCCCACCCTGGAGCTGCTGCTCCCGCTGGCCCGGTTCCACCGGGTGCCGCTCGACGACCTGGTCGGCGCGCCGGAGACCGGGGACCCCCGGGTCCGGCTCCGGTCGGTGGACCGCAACGGGGTCACCATCGTGCCGCTGACCCGCCGTCCCGGCGGGGTGCAGGCCTACAAGATGATCTACCCGCCCGGCGGGCGGCCGGGGGAGCCCGAGCAGCAGGTGCACGAGGGGTACGAGTGGCTCTACGTGCTTTCCGGGCGGTGCCGGCTGCTGCTCGGCAGCCACGAGCTGACCCTGGAGGCGGGGGAGGTCGCCGAGTTCGACACCCGTACGCCGCACTGGTTCGGCAACCCGTACGACCGCCCGCTGGAGATCCTCAGCCTCTTCGGGCCGCAGGGGGAGCGGCTGCACGTCCGCGCCCGCCCCTCCCCGGTACGCCGCGACCCCGGCTGACCGGCCGGGCCCGTCCCGGCCGGACCGGCGGTGGCGTCCTGTGGAGCTGATGACGCAGACGAGTCAGCGGGCCTTCGCCCCCGCCCTACGGATCCGGTGCCACCGCCGTGAATCGTCTACGACATCAGCTCGAAAGGGCGTGCGGGGGACACCCGGCAGCGTCCGCCGGCCGGCGGCCCGTCACCCGCTCAGGGTGTAGGTGCCGGCGCGCGGCACGGTGACCGTCGTCCAGTCCCCGTCGGCGGCGACGGTGGCGTCGCCGGAGGCGGTCAGCCAGCGGGTGTGCCACACCCGGACCAGGACCGTGCCGGCGGCGGACGTGCGGAACGTCAGCGAGGCCCCGTCCTGCCCGACGAACTCGCCGGGCGCGCCCACGACCGGCGTCGGGTCGGCCACCGCGTAGAGCCGCCACCGCCCGTCCGACCAGACCTCCGTCAGGTACGGCAGGCCGGCGGTGACCAGCTCGGCCTCGGCCCGGCCGACCCAGGACAGCGGCGCGTCGGGCACCGCCACGTACTGCACGGCGAACTCGTCGAGCCAGGCCCGGTAGCTCGCGGCGGTCAGCGGCACGCCCGTGCCGGCGGCCCCCGGCACGGTGGTGAAGAAGAGCGGGTTGCGGGCGATGTCGGCCTGCCGCAGCCAGCCCCGGGCCAGCGGCACCTCGCCGAGCCGGGCCGCCTCCCAGTAGTTGCGGGTCGGCGGGACCTCCACCCGGCCGGTGAGCCCGCGCCGGGCCAGCTCGGCCCGCAACGGCGCGAAGAACGACCGGGCGGCGGTCGGGTCGCCGACGGTGCGCAGGTCGGCGGCGACCACCGGCGGCTGCCCCGCGCAGACCACGGCCAGCAGCACGGCCAGCGCCACCCCGCCCGCCGCCCGTCCCCACCGGGCCACCCCGCTCGCCAGCCGGTCGGTCAGCCAGCGGGGCGGCCGGGCGGCGGCGGCCAGCACCGGCAGCGCGAACATCACCGCCAGCCGGGTGGCGTTCAACCCGACCGGGGTGTGCACCAGCGCCGCCGCCAGCACCCCCGCCGCCGACAGCAGCGCCCCCACCCGCACCGGCCGGTACGCCACCAGCGCCGCCACCAGCAGACTGGTCAGCACCGCCCGCAGCGTGTCGGTGCGGCTGATGTTCATCCAGCCGCCCTCGCCGAAGAGCAGCCCGGTCACCCCCAGCGGCAGCGCGGCGGCGACACCGAGCAGCAGGCCGTCGGCGTACCGGCGGGTGAGCAGCAGCGCGGCGCCGGCCAGGCCGACGAAGAGGCCGGCGACCGGGCTGGTCGCCGAGGCCAGCAGCGCGCCGGCCGCGACCAGGGCCGGGCGGATCCAGCGGCGACCGGGCGGGCCGTGCGCCGGCAGGGTCAGGGCGAGCAGCGCGGCCAGCCCGAGCGCCACGCCGAGGGCGTACGTGACCCGGCCGGAGACCAGGTTGCCGGCGATGGTGAGCGCCCCCACCAGGCTGCCCAGCAGCGGTCGGGGCACCCCGGCGCGCACCAGCAGGGCCCCGAACGCGGTCGCTGCGGCGAGCAGCGCGAGCGCGCCGGTGAGGCGTACCCCGAGCAGGGCCATCAGCGGCGGCGAGACCAGGCTGTAGCCCCACGGGTGGACACCGCCGTACCAGCGCAGGTCCACCGGAGCCGCCCCGTGGGCGGCGAAGAAGTCGGCGCGGGCCACCTGGGCGGAGAGGTCCGAGCCGGTCGCCGGCAGGGCCAGATACAGCACGCCGAGGGCGAGCGCGGACGCGGCGGAGACCGCCACCACCCGACTGCCCCGCATGCCCACCTCCTGACCGCGACCACCGTACTGGCAGCATGTCCCGCGTGCCTCACCACCTCTCGCGCTGGACCGGCCTGGCGGGCTCGGTGCTGCTCGCCGTGGCCGCCTTCCTCGGGGGCGCGCTGCCGCAGGGAGACCTGCGACCCACCCCGGTCAGCATCTGGCAGGGCCGGAACGGCCCGCTGATCATCGCGCTCTGGCTGGTCGGCACCGGGTTGATGGCCTGGGCCTGGTGGTCGCTGCGCGACCGGGTGCCGTCGACCCGCTGGGCGCTGGTCACGATCGCGCTCTGGCTGCTGCCGATGCTGGTCACGCCGCCGCTGGGCAGCCGGGACGTGTACGCCTACGCCTGCCAGGGGGCCAGCTACGCCGGCGGGATCAACCCGTACGAACAGGGTGTGTCCGCCCTGCCCTGCCCGTGGCTGGACACCATCTCGTACATCTGGCGGGACACGGCGGCGCCGTACGGGCCGCTCTTCGTGGTGCTCGCCGGGGCGGTCGTCACGGCGACCGGGTCGCTGGTCGGCAGCATCGTGCTCTTCCGGCTGACCGCGGTGGCCGGGGTGGCGCTGATCGCGTGGTGCCTGCCGGTGCTGGCCCGCCGCTGCGGGGTGCCGCCGCAGCGGGCGCTCTGGCTGGCGCTGGCCTGCCCGCTGGTGCCGGTGCACCTGGTCTCCGGCGCGCACAACGACGCGCTGATGGTGGGCCTGCTCATCGCCGGGCTGGCGGTGGTGGCCTCCCGGCCGGGTCGCCCGCTGCCGCTGCTGGGCGGCGGGCTGCTGCTGGGGCTGGCCGCCGGGCTCAAGGTCACCGCGCTGGTCGTGGTGCCCTTCGCCGCGCTGGCCGCGATCGCCGGGCCGTACCGGTTCCGCGCGCTGGTCCGCGACGGTGCGTGGGTGGTCGGGGCCGCGGTGGCCGCGGTGTTCGGGGTGACCCTCGCCGCCGGGCTGGACTTCGGCTGGATCACCGGTCTGGAGCAGGGCAACCTGGTCATCGCCTGGACCTCGCCGTCGACCGCGGTCGGGCAGACCGTGGGCTACCTCGCGGCGCTCTTCGGCGCGCACGTCGACGCGCTGCCGGTGACCCGGGCGATCGGGGTGCTGGTGCTCGTCGTGCTGCTGGTCTGGCTCTGGTGGCGGGCCCGCCACCGGGACCCGCTCTGGCACGCCGGCCTGGCGCTGGCCGCCACGGTGGCACTCTCCCCGCTCTTCCACCCCTGGTACTGGATGTGGCCGCTGGCGGTGCTCGCCGCCACCGCCCGGCGTACCGGCTGGTTCTCGCTGGTCGCGCTGGTGTCGTCGTTCCTGGTCCTGGCGGACGGCACCGGCCTGGCCCGGTACACCAAGATGCCGGGCGCGCCGCTGATGACGCTGTTGGTGATTGTGGTTATTGTCCGGTTGGTACGGTCGGCTCGGGCGACCCGCCGGCCGGCCCCCGCCGACTGAGGAGAGGTTGCCGGTGACCGAGCCTGGGCCAGCGCCCGCCGGCCCGGCCCGGCCCGCCCGGTACGCCGGCCTGGCCGGCGCGGTGCTGCTCACCGTCGCCGGGTGGCTCGGCGGGGCGCTGCCGGACATCCCGCCCGCCGGTCCCTGGCGGGCCGGGCACGGGCCCTGGGCGCTGGGCTGCTGGCTGGTCGGCATCGCACTGCTGGTCGGCGGCTGGTGGTCGCTGCGCCGGGGCGTGCCGTCGGCCCGGTGGGCGTACCTCACCGCCGGGCTCTGGCTGGCGCCGCTGCTGGCCGCGCCGCCGCTGGCCAGCCGCGACGTCTACTCGTACGCCTGCCAGGGCTGGGCGTACACCGCCGGCCACGACCCGGACGGCGTCGGGGTGGCGGCGGCCGGCTGCCCGTGGCTCGACGCGGTCGCGCCGATCTGGCGGGACACTCCCGCGCCGTACGGCCCGTTCTTCATGCTGCTGGCCGCGCTGGCCGTGACCCTCGGCGGCGATCTGGTCGGCACGATCGTGCTGCTGCGGCTGGTCGCGCTGGCCGGGGTGCTGCTGGCCGCGCTCTGCCTGCCCGGGCTGGCCCGGGCCGCCGGGGTGCCGACCGGCCGGGCGGCCTGGCTGGCGCTGGCCTGTCCGCTGGTCGGGGTGCACCTGGTGGGTGGCGCGCACAACGACGCGGTGATGCTCGGGCTGCTCCTGCTCGGCCTGCTGGTGCTGGTCCGTTTTCCCGGCAGGCCGACGCCGCTGCTGGCCGCCGGGGTGCTCCTCGGCCTGGCGGTGACGGTGAAGGCCACGGCCGTGGTGGTGCTGCCGTTCGCGGCGCTCGCGGCGGTGCTCGGTCGCTACACGGTACGCGCGCTGCTGCGCGACGGCGGCTGGCTGGCCGCCGGCGTGCTGGCCGCGCTGGCCGCCACCTCGGCGCTGAGCGGGCTCGGCCTCGGCTGGATCGCCGGCCTGGCGCGCAGCGGCGACAGCGAGCAGTGGACCTCCCCGCCCACCGCCGTCGGCGTCGTCGTGGACTACCTCCGGGAGTGGGCCGGGCGGGAGCCGGCCGCGGTGCCGGTCACCCGGGCGATGGCGCTGGTGCTGCTGGCCGTCCTGCTGGTGGCGCTCTGGTGGCGGGCCTGGACGGCGCTGCGCGCCCGCAACGACGTCCGGCAGCGGGTGCGCCGGCTGGCGGCGGTCCGACCCCGGGTCACGCTGTTCGCCGCCGGCGTCGCGCTGGCCGCCACCGTCGCGTTGGCCCCGGTCTTTCACCCCTGGTACGCGACCTGGCCGCTGCTGGTGCTCGCCGTCTCGGCGACCCGGACCACCTGGTTCGCGCTGGTCTGCGCGGTGGCCACCTTCCTGGCCCTGCCGGACGGGACCTCGCTGGCCCGGTACACCAAGGCGCCCGGGGCGATCGCGATGACGGTGCTGGTGGTGGCGCTCGCCGGGTGGGCGGTGCGGGCCCGCCGGACACGTACGGGCTGACTCCCGGAACTGCTTGACGGCAGCCAACGTCCGGACCTATGTTTAACGCATCCGTTAATTAACGAGGTGGTTAAGAGCATGGCGACCGATCGGCTCAGCGTGATCTTCGCGGCGCTGGCGGACCCGACCCGCCGGGCGATCCTGGCCCGACTGGCCGACGGGGAGGCCACCGTCACGGAGCTCGCCGAGCCGTTCGAGATCAGCCTCCCGGCGATCTCCCGGCACCTGAAGGTGCTCGAGCAGGCCGGTCTGATCACCCGCAGCCGCACCGCCCAGTGGCGCTCCAGCAGCCTCAACCCCGAGCCGCTGCGCGAGGCCACGGCCTGGATGGAGCGCTACCGCCGATTCTGGGACGCGAACCTCGACCGGCTCGACGCCCACCTCAGGCGGCTGCAAACCGGGGCGAGCCACGACACCCAACCGAGACAGGACGATCAGCAGTGAGAGAGGACAGCACCATGACCGACACCACCGCGACCCAGGAACTCGTCATCACCCGCGTCTTCGACGCGCCGCGCGAGCTGGTCTACCGCGCCTTCGTCGACCCCGACCAGCTCGCCGCCTGGTTCGGGCCGGCTGGCTGGTCGGTGCCCCGGGACACCGTCGAGATCGACGCCCGGGTCGGCGGGCACCAGCGGTTCACCATGGTCAACGACGCCGACCCGCAGATGTCCTCCGCGGTCGACGCCACCTTCACCGAGGTGGTCGAGAACGAGCTGCTGGTCGGCAGCCAGCGGGCCGACTTCGGTGCCGGCCCGATCGAGTTCGGGTTGCGGGTCGAGTTCCACGACGAGGACGGCAGGACCCGGATGGTGCTGCGCCAGGGCCCGTACACCCCGGGGATGGAGGGGGGCGCGCGGGAGGGCTGGAACAGCTCCTTCGGCAAACTCGACGCGCTGCTCGCCCGCTGACCGGCCCGCCCTACCAGGGGCGGCGTGGCCAGGGCGGCGCGGTGGCCGTCAACACGGCCGGGGGGGGGGGG
>NZ_JAGPYL010000073.1:0-33928 GCF_018070095.1 Micromonospora sp. U56 | reverse complement strand
CCTGCCGCGACCGGGGGGTGCTGATGGACCGGCGGGGTGCGCCGCGCCCCGTGCCGTTCCCACCCCGGGCCGCGGGCATCGCCCCGCACTTGCCCGCGCTGAATCGTTCACGTCATCAGCTCCAAAGGATGCGCAGGGGTGACGTGGCCCCGCACGGGTGCGGCAGGCCCTCCGACCGCGCGCCGCCTGCGCTTCCGCGCCGCCCGCGCTGTCCGCGCTGGCGCGCCGCCCGCGCTGTGCGCGCTGTCCGCGCTGTCCGCGCTGTGCGCGACGTCCGCGCTGTGCGCGCTTGCTCGACGTCCGCACCGGCCGGCGTGGGCACCGGCCGAGCTGAGCCCCGGCCGGGCACTGCCGCGGATCCAACGAGCGGGCGGGAACGGCGCGAGGGCGCGCCGACCGGTCGGTCGACGCGCCCTCGGCTTCAGGCAGGTGGTGCTCAGGCGGTGAAGCGCACCCGGCGGCGGCGGGCCACCACGAACAGGATCGCGCCCGCGGCCAGCAGCACGACGGCGCCGGCGGTGATGCCACCGGTGGCGGCGCCGGTGACCGGCAGGCCGCCACCCTCACCCTCGTCGCACTTCTTCGGCTGGGTGTACTCGATGGTCTCGGAGCCCTCGACCACGTCGTAGGAGACGGTGACCTTCAGGCCCTGGTACGCGTCGAAGGTGACCGAGCTGGTCTTGCCTGGGGTCGACTCGAGCTTCTTGGTGACGCCCTTCTCGGTGGTGAACGTGGCGGTGAAGGGGATGCCCTTCGCCGGGTTCTCCACGATGAAGGTCATCTCGTCGCAGGTCTCCTCGAGCCGGAACACCGGCTCCTCCGGCTCGCTCGGCGTGCTCGACGGGGTCGCGGTCGGGCTGGTGCTCGACGGCGACGGGGTGACCTCGGGGGACTTGGTCGGCTCCGGGGACTTGGTCGGCTCCGGCGTGGTCGGCGCGCTCGGCGACGGCGACTCGGTTGCGGCGCAGTCGCCGGCCGGCTGCGCGGAGACGGTGCGCTCCTCGGTGATGATCCGGTCGCCCCGCTCCCACCGGGCCTCGACGGTCAGCTTGAGCTCCGGCAGCGCGCCGGTGAAGGTGTGCGCCTGGGTGCCGGTCAGCGGGCCGTCACCCTTCTTGGGCAGCACCGCGTTCAGTGCCAGCGCGCCGGTGAAGCTGCCCGGCACGGTCGAGTCGAGCTTGGTGATGGTGCCCTCGAGGTCGGTCTCGCTGTTGCCGACGGTCCAGCTGACGATGATCTTGCCGTCCGGCGCGGCGCAGTAGGTGCCCGAGGGCTCGGGGTGGTGGGCAATCGCGGGGCCGGCGACCGTGGCGACGCCGGCGAGGCCGATCAGCGTGCCAGCGGCGATCGCCGCGACGCGCCGGAACTTCAGGCGGTTCACGTGTACTCCTTGCGGGGGGAGATTCGCGGGGTGTGCGGCCGGGGAGGCGGGAGCCGGCGGGACCGAGCGGTCGTGGCTCAGCGCGACCTCCTCGGGGTCGCGGCGCGTCCGCGCGAGCGCGAGCGCGCCGGGTGACCGTACCGACGGGTAGTGAGCGCTCCGGCCGGCGGAGGCGGTTGTTGCCGTTTCGAGATCATCGATGGACCGAGCGTCACCGGACGATTGCTCCCCATGATGGACGGTCGATACGCGAAGGGCGCGCCGGCCGGTCGTCGGCGCGCCCTCGGGCGACCACAGTGGATCAGGCGGTGAAGCGGATCCGTCGACGTCGGGCCATGACGAAGAGCACCGCGCCGGCCGCCAGCAGGGCGAGCGCGCCCGCGGCGATGCCGCCGGCCGCCGCGCCGGTCACCGGCAGGCCCTCGCCGGGCGTACCGCCGCCGGCGCCGCCCTCGGCGCAGTCCTTCGGCTGCTCCCAGGCCAGCGGCCCGCCGGAGTCCAGGTCACCGGTCACCGTCACGGTCAGGCCCTTGCTGGCCTTGAAGCTGACCGAGCCGGTACGGCCCGGCTCGACGGTCAGCGTCCTGGCCTCGCCCTTGCTCGGGGTGAAGGTCGAGGTGACGGTCGCGCCGTCCTCCGGGTTGCTGATCCGGAAGGTCATCGCGTCGCAGGTCGACTCGTAGTCGGCGTCCGGCGCGCCAACCTCGGGCTGCTGGCAGTCCTCGGGCTTCTGCCAGCCGCCGGTGAAGTCCTTCATGCCCGCGGCGGTCACGGTGATGTCCTGCGCCTGCCCGGGGTTGAGCTTCCGGGTCTCGATCTTGCGCATGGGCACGCTGACGGTCTCGGTGAAGCCGCCGCTGCCGGTGATGGTGAAGGTCGCCGCGGCGTTGCCGGTCCGGTTGACCAGGGTCAGCTCGGCGCTACCCGCGCAGTCGGACTCGGCAATCACCTCGGGCGCCGCCGAGCAGCTGCCCGAGCCGCCGTTGTACCAGCCCTTCGGGCCGGTGGACCGGGCGCCGATGCCGGCGGAGCTGCCGACCTTGCGGTCGCCGTACCGGTCGCTGGTGTCGGTGAGCGGGTCGATGATCGTGCTGCCGAAGAGGAAGTCGACCTGGGTGTGGCAGTTCGGCACCTCGACCCGGAAGTCCAGGGTGGCCACACCCAGCTCGCCGTCGGCCACGCCGACGAACTTCTTGATCGACTTGTCGAGCACGTACTGCGGCACGGCGAATGTGGCCGACGGCGTCACGTACGACACCAGGGCCAGTTCCTGCTGCTCGCCCGTGCAGAGCGGGCCGTTGGTGAGGGTGATCGAGGCTTCGCCCTTCGGACCGTCGAAGGTGTGCGTGTACTTCGCGTCGACGGCCTTGACGCAGTTCGGCGCCGGCTGCGTCGGCGCGCTCGGCGAGGCGGTCACGGTCGGCGAGGCCGACGGCGAGGGCGACGTGTTGGTGGCGCTCGCCGGCGCCGTGAAGGCGAAGGCCGTGGCGAGGCCGGCCAGCGCGGCGGCGGCCACGGCGAGCGGTCGCCGGAGCGACGGCTGGGGACGGATCACGCGTACTCCCGGGGTGAAGATGCGTCAGGGTGCGGCGTGGGGTGGCGGTGGCTCTGGTCCCGGTCGCATTGCGGCACGTCCCGTGACGGCGCGCTCCCCGGCGCCGCGCGGCCGGCGGAGCGTCGCCGGCACCCGGCCGACCCTAAACGGATCGCCGTCGGCGTTACAGCGCTCAGGAGGGGCTAAGGATCATGTTATGAATCTGAGATCATTGATATACCAGCAGTGATCATGAGGGCACCGGTCCGGGACGCACCGTGTCGGCCGGGCCGGCCCGGCCGTCGCGTAGCGTCATCTGCATGAGCAGGGGTAGACCGTGACCCGGATCGTCGCCGGCACGCTCGGCGGCCGGCGGCTCGCCGCGCCGCCCGGCGCCGGCACCCGACCCACCTCCGACCGGGTCCGCGAGGCGTTGTTCAGCGCGGTGCAGACCGAGATCGACCTGGTCGGCGCCCGCTTCGCCGACCTGTACGCCGGCTCCGGCGCGGTCGGACTGGAGGCGCTCTCCCGGGGCGCCGAGCACGTGCTGCTGGTCGAGTCCGACCCGCGTGCCGCCCGCGTGATCAGGGAGAACGTCGCCGCGCTCCGGGCCGCCCCGGCCGCCCGGCTGGTCACCGGCAAGGTGGCCGGCGTGCTCGCGGCCGGGCCGGGCGGCGAGCCGTACGACGTGGTTTTCGCCGATCCGCCGTACGCGGTGCCCGACGCCGACATCACCGCCATGCTGGCCGCCCTGGTGGAGCACGACTGGCTGGCCCCCGGAGCCCTGGTGGTGGTGGAGCGCTCCAGCCGCACCGGCCCCGTCGAGTGGGTGGAGGGCGTCACCGCGGAGCGCAGTCGCCGTTACGGCGAGACCAGCCTTTGGTACGGTCGCCGATCATGAGACGTGCGGTGTGTCCCGGCTCGTTCGACCCGGTCACCAACGGACACCTCGACATCATCGGACGGGCCAGCCGGCTCTTCGACGAGGTGATCGTCGGCGTGCTGGTGAACCAGGCGAAGAGTGGCCTGTTCACCGTCGAGGAGCGGATCGACATGCTCCGCGAGGTGACCTCCTCGTACGAGAACGTCCGGGTCGAGTCCTTCCGTGGCCTGCTGGTCGACTTCTGTCGGGCGCAGGAGGCCAGCGTGCTGATCAAGGGCCTGCGGGCGGTCAGCGACTTCGACTACGAGTTGCAGATGGCGCAGATGAACATCGGCCTCGCCGGGGTCGAGACGCTGTTCATGCCGACCAACCCGCTCTACTCCTTCCTCTCCTCCAGCCTGGTCAAGGACGTGGCGAAGTGGGGTGGCGACATCTCCGCGCACGTGCCGGACGTGGTGCGCCACGAGCTGGTCGCCCGGCTCGGCCCGGAGCACCGGGGCTGACCCCTCGCCACGCACCGCCGCCCGCCGGAACCGGCGGGCGGCTCGTCGCGACGCGCCGCGCCGGGGTGGATCGGGCGGGGCTCGCCCGCGCAGGACATCATGTGTGGAGCGGGAACCCGGCCGTAACCCGCATCATGTAGGTCGGCCGACGAACGACAGGAGTGAGGTACCGGTGGACCCGCTCGATCGCATCGACGAACTGATCGCCATGGTGGAGCAGGCCCGCTCCGTCCCGATGTCGCGGAACAACTGCATGGTCGACCGGGGCGAGATGATCGCGGTCCTGGACGAGCTGCGTGCCGAACTCCCCGCCGACCTGCGCCGGGCCGCCGCACTCCTGGAGGAGCGGGACAAGATCATGGAGGCCGGCAAGCGGGAGGCCGACCGGATCATCAGCGAGGGTGAGGCGGAACACGCCCGCCTGGTGTCGGTGAACGAGATCACCGTCTCGGCGGAGCACGAGGGCGCCCGGATCATCGCGGAGGCCCGGGCCGAGGCGCAGCGGCTGCGCGACGAGGTCGACGACTACGTCGACACGGCGCTGGCCAACTTCGAGCAGTTCCTGACCCGCGCGCTGGCCTCGATCGAGCGCGGCCGGGACAAGATGCACGCGCTGCGCGAGATCGGCACCTTCGGTGGGGACGAGGCCGAACGCCCGCTACCCTTCTGAGCGGCACCTCACCAGCCGACACTCGGGGCGGGGGTCGCCCCCGGTTCGACGCTGGGGCGGTCGCCCAGGTAACCTTTTTTGTCGGCCTCTCACCGGCCGGAGTCTGACTATGCCCAAACACTCGCCATCGACACTCAATCCCAGGTCGCCGCTGGTCCTCGACACGAGGGACCTGCCGCGTCGGCCTGGTGCGTTGCGTACGGTCAAGCGGGTCGCCTCGGCACCGGCGGACCTCGGCGTGGAGTTGATCGGCGTGCCGGAGGGCGCGGACCTCGACCTCGACCTGAGGTTGGAGTCGGTGTCCGAGGGCGTGCTCGTCTCCGGGACCATCAGCGGTCCCGTCCGGGGCGAGTGCGGCCGGTGCCTGCGCGCGATCAACGACTCGGTGGTCGTGAACATCCAGGAGCTGTACGCGTACGAGAACAGCACCACGGACGACACGACCGACGAGGACGAGGTGGGCCGGATGCAGGGCGATCTGATCGACCTGGAGCCGGCGCTGCGGGACGCGGTGGTGCTGACGCTGCCGACCAACCCGCTCTGCCGGGAGGACTGCCCAGGACTGTGCCCCGAGTGCGGGGTGCACTGGGACGATCTGCCGGTCGACCACAGCCACCAGCAGATCGACCCGCGTTGGGCGGGCCTGTCGCAACTGAACCGTACAGAGGAGTAGGAACCGTGGCCGTCCCGAAGCGCAAGATGTCGCGCAGCAACACCCGGTCCCGCCGGGCGAACTGGAAGGCGGCCGTGGTCGCGACCGTGGCCTGCCCGCAGTGCAAGTCGCCCAAGCTGCCGCACGCCGCGTGCTCCGTCTGCGGCACGTACAACGGCCGCCAGGTCCTCGAGGTCTGAGACCTGGACGCCGAGTGACGCCCCCGACCACGGGTCGGGTGGCGCGCGCACCCTGGCGATCGCCCGGTGCCCCGGCTCCTTCCGACGCCGGCCGGCCTGCTCCGGCCGGCGTTCCGATGGAGCCGGGCGCCGCGCGGATCGCCGTTGACCTCCTCGGCGGGGACGATGCCCCCGCCGTCGTGGTTGACGGCGCTCTGCGAGCCGTACGCGCCGATCCGAACCTGCACCTGCTGCTCGTCGGCCCGACCGAGGTCGCGGCCGCGGTGACCGACGCCCTCACCCCGGCGCAGCGCGCCCGGACGACGGTCCGCCCGGTGTGGGTCGCCGCCGGCCCGGCGCACCACGCACCGCGCGCCGACAGCACCGTCCGCGCGGCCGTCGCCGCGATCCGCGACGGCGCCGCCGACGCGCTGGTCTCCGCCGGTTCGACCGGCGCCACCGTCTCCGCCGCCGCGCTCGGCTTCGGCCGCTGGGCCGACGTCCGCCGGCCGGCCCTGGTGGCCACCCTGCCGGCCGTCGCCGGCCCGGTGGTCCTGCTCGACGTCGGCGGCTCCCTGGAACCCCGCCCGCTCACCCTCGCCCGGCACGCCGTGCTCGGCGCCGCCTACGCCGCGGTCGCGCACGCCGTCGACCGGCCCCGGGTCGGCCTGCTCTCGGTCGGCACGGAGGCCGGCAAGGGCGACCGTCCCCGCAAGGCCGCCGACGCCCTGCTCACCGCCGCGTCGCTGCCCTGCGGGGCGCGCTACGTCGGCCTGGTCGAGGGGTACGACGTCGCGCTCGGCGCGCGCGCCGACGTGGTGGTCACCGACGGGTTCACCGGTAACGTGCTGCTCAAGGCGATCGAGGGCGCGTACGCGATGGCCGGCGGCCCGCCCGCCGGCGGCGGTGCCCCCCGCGCGGCGGCCCTGCTCGGGGTGGCCGGGACGGTGGTGGTGTGCCACGGCGCCGCCGGGGCCGAGGACGTGGCGTCCGGCATCGCCCTCGCCGCCCACCTGTGGCGGCGGGGCGCCAGCGACCGGGTCCGCGCGCTGCTCGACGGCGCCGCCGTCGGATCGCCGGCCGTGGACCGCATCGACGAGGTACGTCCGTGAGCGCGAGAACGGGGTTCGCGCCCCCGGCAGTCCCGAACGAAGAGGTAGGCACATGACGAACGACAAGCGGCGGCGTGCTCCCGTCGGTCACCTCGAGGCGGCGTTCGGTGTGACGCTCGACCCCGAACTGCTGGAGCGCGCGCTCACCCACCGCTCGTACGCGTACGAGAACGGTGGCCTGCCCACCAACGAGCGGCTGGAGTTCCTCGGCGACTCGGTGCTCGGGGTGGTGATCACCACCGCGCTCTTCCGCAACCACCCGGACCTGCCCGAGGGGCAGCTCGCCAAGCTGCGGGCCAGCGTGGTGAACATGCGCGCGCTGGCCGACGTGGCGCGCGGCCTGGGGCCGGACGGGCTCGGCGCGTACCTGCTGCTGGGCAAGGGTGAGGAGAGCACCGGCGGCCGGGACAAGGCGAGCATCCTCGCCGACACCCTGGAGGCGCTGCTCGGCGCGATCTACCTCCAGTACGGCCTGGAGACCGCCGCGATCGTCATCCACCGGCTCTTCGACCCGCTGATGGCGGAGTCGGCCGGCCGGGGCGCCGCGCTGGACTGGAAGACCAGCCTCCAGGAGCTCACCGCCGCGCTGGGGCTGGGCGTCCCGGAGTACCGCATCGAGGGCACCGGGCCGGACCACCTCAAGACCTTCACGGCCTGGGTGGTGGTGGCCGGCAACCGCTACGGCGGGGCCGAGGGGCGCAGCAAGAAGGAGGCCGAGCAGCGGGCGGCCGAGGCGGCCTGGCGGGAGCTGACCGAGCAGGCCGAGAAGGAGCAGGCCGAGCGGGCCGAGCAGGAGCAGGCCGAGCGGGCGGCGGCGGAGGCCGGGGCGGCCACCGACCCGGCCGAGGCGGGGCTGGGCCGTGCCTGAGCTGCCCGAGGTCGAGACGGTCCGGCAGGGCCTGGCCCAGTGGGTCACCGGCCGCCGGATCACCTCGGTCGAGGTACGCCACCCGCGCGCCGTCCGGCGGCACGTCCCCGGCGCGGGCCACTTCGCCGACGTGCTGGCCGGTCGGACGGTCACCGACGTGCGCCGGCGCGGCAAGTACCTCTGGCTCCCGCTGGACAGCGGCGACGCCCTGATCGGCCACCTCGGGATGTCCGGCCAACTGCTGCTCCAGCCGATCGCGGCGGCCGACGAGCTGCACCTGCGGGTCCGGTTCCGGTTCGCCGACGACGGTCCGGAGCTGCGCTTCGTCGACCAGCGCACCTTCGGTGGCCTCTCGGTCAGCGAGGGCGGCGCCGAGCTGCCCGCGGAGATCGCGCACATCGCGCGGGACCCGATGGACGAGGAGTTCTCCGACGCCGGGTTCGTCGCGGCGCTGCGGCGACGGCGTACTGAGGTGAAGCGGGCGCTGCTGGACCAGACGCTGATCTCCGGGGTGGGCAACATCTACGCCGACGAGGCGCTCTGGCGGGCGAAGCTGCACGGCGCCCGCCCGACCGACGCGCTGACCGCCCCGGCGGCCACCCGGCTGCTCGGCCACGTCCGCGACGTCCTCGGCGAGGCGATCAAGCAGGGCGGCACCAGCTTCGACGAGCTCTACGTCAACGTCAACGGCGAGAGCGGCTACTTCGACCGGTCGCTCAACGCGTACGGCCGGGAGGGCGAGCCCTGCCGGCGGTGCGGTACGCCGATCCGGCGCGAGTCGTTCATGAACCGGTCGTCGTTCAGCTGCCCGCGGTGTCAGCCGCGGCCCCGGGGCGCCCTGAAGGGGTGACCCCGAGCCGGCTCGGGGTTGCGCCGGTGTGCCGTCCCCGGGCGTCCCGCAGATCCGCCCGGTTTGCCCGGCCGTCCGCTCCGATCACCCGCACGGCCGGCTTTCGCCGGGTCCGGGGCGAGCCGGGGCCGATCCCCGATGTCCGCGCCCGCCGTTGTCCCTAGCGTCGACACGGTCGGCAGCGGGCCGACGCGTGGAGGGGGGCCCGGGAGATGGGCAGGAGACCGGTGACGGTGCGGGTGGCGCGGTGGAGCGCCGAGCACCCGTGGCGCGCGATCGCGCTCTGGGTGGTGTTCGTGGCGGTGTGCTTCGTCGGGGGCAACGCCGCCGGCATGAAGGAGGCGACGAGCGCCGACCAGGCGGTGGGGGAGTCCGGCCGCGCCGAGGCGATCGTCACCGAGGGGAACTTCGCCGACCCGGCGGTCGAGAACATCCTGATCACCTCCCGGGCCGGGGCGCTGGACCAGGCCGCGGCGAAGCGCGCGGCGGCCGACGCCGCCGACCGGCTCCGGCAGGTCACCGGGGTCGCGTCGGTGGGCACGCCGGTGCCGTCCCACGACGGCGACGCCCTGCTGCTGCCGATCACCATGTCCGGCGAGCGCGAGGACGCGTCCGACCGGGTGCAGCCGCTGCGCGACGCCACCGCCGAGGTCCAGGCGGCGCACCCGCAGCTGCGCGTCGAGGAGGTCGGCGGGCCGTCGATCAGCCAGGCGCTGGACGAGACCCTGGGCAAGGACTTCAAGCGGGCCGAGCTGCTCAGCCTGCCGGTCACCCTGGCCATCCTGATCGTCGCGTTCGGCGCGCTGATCGCCGCCGGCGTGCCGGTGCTGCTGGCGCTCTCCTCGGTGGCCGCCGCGATGGGGCTGTCCACCCTGGCCTCGCACCTGGTGCCGGCCACCGACACCACGGCCAGCGTGATCCTGCTGATCGGCATGGCCGTCGGCGTCGACTACTCGCTGTTCTACGTCCGCCGGGAACGGGAGGAACGGGCCAAGGGGCGCTCCGGGCTCGACGCGGTGGAGATCGCGGCGGAGACGTCCGGGCACGCGGTGGTGGTCTCCGGCTTCGCCGTGGTCATCTCGATGGCCGGGCTGCTGCTCGCCAACGACGCGGTCTTCTCCTCCCTCGCGGTCGGCTCGATCCTGGTGGTCGCGGTCGCGGTGACCGGCTCGCTGACCGTGCTGCCGGCGCTGCTGGCCAAGCTCGGCCGCTGGGTCGACCGGCCCCGGGTGCCGCTGCTCTGGCGGCTCACCGCCCCGCGTACCGGGCCGGACGGCCGGCCGGCGACGCCGCGCTTCTGGCCGGCCGTGCTGCGCCCCGCGCTGCGGGCGCCGCTGGCCACCCTGGTCGTCTCGGTCGGGCTGCTGCTCGCCCTGGCCGCGCCCGCGCTGGGCATGAAGCTGAACTTCCCCGGTATGGAGGACCTGCCGCGCACCACGCCGGCGATGCAGGCGTACGACCGGCTCACCGCCGCCTTCCCGAGCACCGGCACCAGCCACCAGGTGGCCGTGCGGGCGCCCGCCGAGCAGGCCGACCGGGTGCGCGCCGCGCTGACCGAGCTGGCCGGGCGGGCCGGCGCCGACCCGCTGTTCGCCCCGGTCGAGGCGGACGGCCCGAAGATCGAGGTGTCGGCCGACCGGCGGGTGTCGGTGCTGGAGCTGGCCACCCCGTACGCCGGCCGGTCCGACCAGGCGGCGCGCTCGCTGGACGAGCTCCGCGACGACCTGCTGCCGGCGGCGCTCAAGGGCATCCCCGGCGTCGAGTACGCGGTCGGCGGCGAGGTCGCCGGCAACCAGGACTACGCCCGGCACATCGGGGAGAAGCTGCCGATCGTGATGGCCTTCGTGCTGGCGCTGACGTTCGCGGTGATGGTGCTGACGTTCCGTTCGGTGGTCGTCGCGCTCACCTCGATCGTGCTCAACCTGCTCTCCGCCGGCGCCGCGTACGGCCTGCTGGTGCTGGTCTTCCAGGGCACCTGGGCGGAGGGGCTGCTCGGGTTCACCTCGATGGGGGCGATCGTCTCCTGGCTGCCGCTCTTCCTCTTCGTGGTGCTCTTCGGGCTCTCCATGGACTACCACGTCTTCGTGGTCAGCCGGATCCGCGAGGGGGTCCGGGCCGGCATGTCGAACCGCGACGCGGTGGCGTACGGGATCACCTCGTCGGCGGGCGTGGTGACCAGCGCGGCCGTCGTCATGGTCGGGGTGTTCGGGATCTTCGCCTCGCTCAGCACGATCGACATGAAGCAGCTCGGCGTCGGGTTGGCCGCCGCGATCCTGCTGGACGCCACGATCATCCGGGCGGTGGTGCTGCCGTCGCTGATGACGATGCTCGGCGACGCCAACTGGTGGGCCCCGCGCTTCCTGCGGCAGAAGGCGGCGGCCCCGCCGGCCGACCCGCCCGCCCCGACCCCGGAGCTGGTCGGCGCCCGCTGAATCTCCGCCGAGGGGCCCCTGCCGCGGCAGGGGCCCCTCGCGGCGTCAGGGGAGCTGGCAGGGGTCGCGCCAGGCGTCCAGCGACCGGTTCTTGCGGATGGAGGCGAAGCCGTACCCGAGGGTGGTCACGCAGAACGTCGCCGTGTGCCCGGTGTACTCGACGTGGAAGACCGGCTTGTCGGCGTCGGCGAACGGCAGCAGCTTGGCGCAGACCTTCAGCCGGACGCACTCCTCGACGACCGCGAAGTCGAAGTCGGGCGCGAGCGCGGCGACCTGGCCGACGTCGTTCATCAGGCCGGGGGAGAGGTCGAGGGAGCGGGCCAGCACCGCCAGCCGCCGGTTGAACGTCAGTTGTTCGTCGTAGCCGAGCGGGAAGCCGGAGCGGTGGGCGTACCCGTCGGCGTCGGCCAGCGCCACCGCGCCGAAGCCCTTGCCCCGGCAGAGCCGGAATCGGTCGGCCAGCACCGGCTCCAGCACGTCCCACCGGCGTACGTCGAGCCAGCGGCGCTGCGCCCGGCCGGTGGGGGTGCCCCGCACCGCCGGCGGGAAGCGGGTGGCGTCCGGGTCGGTGCCGGCGTACGACCCGACGTGCACCTGGCAGACCAGCCGGCGGTCCCGTCCGCGCAGCGCGGAGGTCTCGGCGGCGGTGGTCCGTACCGGGTCGAGCAGGAAGACGTCCGCCGCGACGTCGGTGTCGACGGGCCCCTCGAGCTGCCACTGCCACTGCCACCGGTGCGCGTACGCGGTCGGCCACGGCGTCGGCGCGCCCGGCGGGACCAGCGGGGTGTGGCAGGCGGAGGTCAGCAGGGTGAGCGCGACGGCGGCCGGCAGGGCCCGGCGGACGCCGCGCCGGGTCGGGGGTCGCCGGCGCGCGGCGGTCGGCAGCGGCCCGCTCCGCCGCGCGGACGCTGGCAGCCGGATCCGCATCGGCAGCTCCCGGGTCGTCGGGCGGCGCGACACCGCCCCGCGCCGTCCCGCACGGCGCACCTCACCCGGTCAAACGAGACGCCCCCGCCGACGACGCGGTCGCGTCGTGGACGGGGCCCTGCGGTACGCCTCAGCGCGGGGCGGCGAAGACCTGGGTCCAGTACGGCCCGTTGCTGCTGGCCACGCCGACGCCGATCTCGGTGAACGCGCAGTTGAGGATGTTGGCCCGGTGCCCGGAGCTGTTCATCCAGGCGTCCATCACCGCGGCCGGGGTCTTCTGGTTCCAGGCGACGTTCTCGCCGTAGGTGCGCCAGGTGTAGCCGACCCGATCGATCCGGTCACCGGCGTCGCTGCCGTCGCTGCCGGTGTGCGACATGTTCTGGTGGTCGGCCTGGTCCTGGCTGTGCCGCTGGGCGGCGAGCATCAGCTTGTCGTCGATGCTCACCTTCCCGCAGCCGGCCTTGGCCCGTTCGGCGTTGACCAGGTCGACGACCTGCTGCGCCTGGCTGCCGACGCCGGGGCTGACGGAGTTGGGGGTCGACGCGCTGCTGGTTCGGGTGCTCTGCCGGGACGCGGCCGTGGTCCGCTTCGGCGCGGGTGTCGGCTTGACCGTCCGGCTCGGCGACGGGGTCGGGCGGGCGGTGGTCGGCGTGCCGGTGGGGGAGGCGGTGGCGGCGCCGGCCAGCGCGTCGGCGGGGGTCCCGGCGTCCGGCGCCAGCGGGGCGGCGGCGACGGTGTCGTCGACGGAGGCCGGGTCGGCCGCTCCGCCGTCGCCACCGGCCAGCGCCAGGGCGCCCACGCCGAGGCTCACCACCAGCGTGGCGGCCGCGGCGGTGCCGCCGATGACCAGCGGGCGCGGGAACCGGCTCCGCTGCCGGTGCCGGCCCTGCCCCTCGGCCGACGGCTCGGCGTCGACGGCCCGCAGGCCGCCGGTGGCGTGCCGCCAGTCGGCGGGCGGGGCGAACTCGGGAGCGGGCGCGAAGGAGGCGCCGGGCGCGTCCGGGTACGCCACCGGGTCGAGGTGACCGTTCGGCGGGCCGGCCGGGGTCCGGTCGGTCCACGCGTACGGCCGGTCGTCCGGTTCGGTACGCCGCTGCGCGGTCGGGGCGTCCGCCAGGTCGTCGCCCGGCTGTCCCGGCTCGTCGCCGAAGAGGTACGCCGAGCGCGGCTCGGGACGGTCGGTCAGCCAGGCCGGCGGCTCGTCGGTGGGCGGTTGCGGGCGCCGGGGGGCGTCGTCCGGGTCGATCGGGTCGGTCCAGCCGTACACGCCTGTCGCCTCCACGGGGTCGGTTGTGGGCCGCGCTGACGCTACGGGTGTGCCCTGAACTGCGGCAACGTGGCTAAGGAAGAGTTAAGGCGATGTCGACTCACGTAGTGACCGTACGCACATTTCCCGGCGTACAGTTAAGGAGTCCGGACAGAGCGTGTCCGAGCCTTGCGGCCCCCCGGCAAGTGGACAGGGTAGACGTGGAGATGATCTACGGCCTGCGTGAACTTGACGAAGAGGGGGGTGTCGGCTCAATATGTAGGTGTCGCCAGTCGCGCCCAGTCATGCCCGGATTATGCCGGCGTGGCAGTCGCGGACAGTTGTTGGGCGCGCGTTGGCCGGCCTTTCCGGCAGCGCATATCAAGGAGTCAGCATGGCGAAAGCCCTCTACGGCCACGTAGGTGCAGCGCCCGACCGGCGTCTGCTCGACGAGGTCACCCGTCTGCGGGCCAGGGTTCAGGCACTCGAGTTCGAGATCACGCGGCTACGTGCCGACAACGATCGGCTCGCCGCGGCCGCCGCGGAGGCCGACGACCTCCTCCGGCTGGCCGAGCCGGCCCTGACCTGATCCAGGGGATCCGGAAAAACTGAATCGCACCACCGCGAAAACGCGCGCCGACACTTATGTGCCGGCGCGCAGCTCTGTCTCCCGTGGTTTTCCGCCCGCAATTCCCCGATCTTGTAGGCGTCGACTCCGCCATTCGCCGTCCGGTCCGCGCGCCGTGGCCGTCCCGCGGGGCGGGTCGCGTGCCGACGGGTCGCCGCCGACGGGTTAGTCTGCGGGTTCACCAGGCTCGCGCAGCCGGCGACGGTACGGCGGCCACCGGACGAGGATCGAGAAGGTGCATCTCAAGAGCCTGACGGTGAAGGGTTTCAAGTCCTTCGCCTCCGCCACGACGCTCAAGCTGGAGCCCGGGATCACCTGCGTGGTCGGCCCGAACGGCTCCGGCAAGTCCAACGTCGTCGACGCCATCGCCTGGGTGCTGGGCGAGCAGGGCGCCAAGGCGCTGCGCGGCGGCAAGATGGAGGACGTCATCTTCGCCGGCACCGCCGGGCGGGCGCCGCTGGGCCGGGCCGAGGTCACCCTCACCATCGACAACACCGACGGCGCCCTGCCGATCGAGTACACCGAGGTCTCCATCACCCGCCGGATGTTCCGCTCCGGCGAGAGCGAGTACGAGATCAACGGCGACTCCTGCCGGCTGCTCGACATCCAGGAACTGCTGTCGGACTCCGGCATCGGCCGGGAGATGCACATCATCGTCGGCCAGGGCCGGCTCGACGGGATGCTGCACGCCAAGCCGGAGGACCGGCGGGCGTTCATCGAGGAGGCGGCCGGCGTCCTCAAGCACCGCAAGCGCAAGGAAAAGGCGCTGCGGAAGCTCGACGCGATGCAAGTGAATCTCAACCGCTTGACCGACCTCACCGCCGAGCTGCGCCGCCAGCTCAAGCCGCTGGGCCGGCAGGCCGAGGTGGCCCGGCGGGCCGCCGCCATCCAGGCCAACCTGCGCGACGCCCGGCTGCGGCTGCTCGCCGACGACCTCGCCACCCTGCGCACCACCCTGGACCGGGAGATCGCCGACGAGACCGCGCTGCGCGAGCGGCGCGAACAGGTCGAGGCCGAACACACCGAGGTGCAGGCCCGCCTGGGCGAGCTGGAGGCGGCCCTGGCCGAGGACGCGCCGCTGCTCGCCGCCGCCCAGGACACCTGGTACAAGCTCTCCGCCCTGCAGGAACGGTTCCGCTCCATCGAGCAGCTCGCCCGGGAACGGCTGCGCCACCTCAGCGCCACCACCGACGACGAGCGGCCCGGCCGCGACCCGGAGCAGCTGGAGGCCGAGTCGCAGCGGGTCCGCGAGCAGGAGGAGGAGCTGCGCGCGGCGCTCACCGACGACCAGATCCGGCTGGCCGAGGCGGTGGAGCACCGGCAGGAGCAGGAACGGCAACTGGCCGCCGCCGAGCGGGAACTGGTCGCCGCCGCCAAGGCGATCGCCGACCGCCGGGAGGGCCTGGCCCGGCTCACCGGCCAGGTCAACTCGGCCCGGGCCCGCACCACCAGCGCCGGCGAGGAGATCGAGCGGCTCGCCGCCGCCCCCGCCGACGCGCAGGCCCGCGCCGAGAAGGCCCAGGCCGACCTGGACGCGGTGGCCGAACAGTCCACCGAGGCGGACCGGGACAACGCCGAACTCGACGAGCGGTACGCCGAGGCCGTCGCCGTCCACGAGAAGGCCCAGGCCGCCGTGCGCTCCCTCGCCGACGCCGAGCGGGCCGCCGAGAAGGACGCCGCCACCTGGAAGGCCCGCGAGGAGGCGCTCGCCCTCGGCCTGCGCCGCAAGGACGGCGCGGGCGCGCTGCTGGCCCGCGCCGGCGACGTGCCCGGCCTGCTGGGCAGCCTGGCCGGCCTGCTCACCGTCGCCCCCGGCCACGAGGCGGCCCTCGCCGCCGCCCTCGGCGGGCTCGCCGACGCGGTCGCGGTCAGCGGGGTGGACGAGGCCGTCGAGGCGATGCGACTGCTGAAGATCTCCGACGCCGGGCGGGCCGGGCTGCTGGTCGGCAGCCCCGCCGGCCCCGGCATGGACGGCCCGGCCGACGCCCTGCGCCCGAAGCTGCCGGACACCGCCCGCTGGGCGCCCGACCTGGTGGAGTGCGCCGCCGAGATCCGCCCGGCCGTGCACCGGGCGCTGCGCGACGTGGTGCTCGTCGCCGACCTCGCCGCCGCGGCCGAGCTGGTCGCCGGCAACCCGGAACTGCGCGCGGTCACCCCGGACGGCGACGTGGTCGGGGCGTACGCGGCGGCCGGCGGGTCGGCCAAGGCGCCCAGCTACATCGAGGTGCAGGCCGCCGTCGAGGAGGCCCGCACCAATCGGCTCACCGCCGAGCGGACCAGCGCCGAGCTGCGCGACCAGCTGGTCGACGCGCGCGCCGAGGTGGCTGCCGCCAAGGAGGCGGTGCAGCACGCCGCCGCCGCCAAGCGGGAGGCGGAGAGCCACCGCAACGCCGCCGCCCGCCGGCTCGCCGAGCTGGGCGCCGCCGCCCGCTCCGCGAAGGCGGAGACCGATCGGCTCGGCGAGTCCCGCTCCCGCGCCGAGGCCGCCCGCGAACGCGACCTGCTCGCCCTGGCCGAGCTGGAGGAGCGGCTGCGGCTGGCCGAGGACACCCCGATCGACGCCGAACCCTCCACCGAGGAGCGGGACCAGCTCGCCGCGATGGTGCCCCGGGCCCGGCAGAACGAGATGGAGGTCCGGCTGGCGGTGCGTACCGCCGAGGAGCGGGTCTCCTCGATCGCCGGCCGGGCCGACTCGCTGGCCCGGCAGGCCAGCGCCGAGCGGGCGGCGCGCGAACGCGCCGCGGCCCGGCGGGCGGCGCGGACCCGCGGCGCGGCCATCGCCCGGGCCGTGGTGGGCGGCGCCCGCGAGGCGCTCACCCGGCTCACCGCCTCGATCGCCGCGGCCGAGGAGCACCGCGACGCGGTGGCGCGCGAACGCGCCGGCCGCGAGGCCGAACTCCAGGAGGTACGCGGCGCGGCCAAGCGCCTCGGCGCGGAGCTGGAACGGCTGACCAGCCAGGTGCACCGCGACGAGGTGGCCCGCGCCGAGCAGCGGCTGCGCATCGAGCAGTTGGAGGCGAAGGCCGCCGAGGACTTCGGCCTGGACGTGGAGACCCTGGTCGCCGAGTACGGGCCGGACCAGCTCGTCCCACCCACCCAGGTCGACGTGGCGACGGCCGAACGCGACGGCCTGCCGGTGCCCGAGCCGGTCCGCTACGAGCGGCCGGTGCAGGAGAAGCGGGCCGCCAAGGCGGAGCGGGAGCTGGCTCTGCTCGGCAAGGTCAACCCGCTCGCGCTGGAG
The DNA here is from genome assembly GCF_018070095.1 of Micromonospora sp. U56. Lineage (NCBI taxonomy): Bacteria > Bacillati > Actinomycetota > Actinomycetes > Micromonosporales > Micromonosporaceae > Micromonospora > Micromonospora sp. U56. Next base: position 16,822 of record NZ_JAGPYL010000073.1, on the reverse strand, counting down.
GAGTTCGCCGCGCTGGAGGAGCGCTTCAAGTTCCTCTCCGAGCAGCTGGAGGACCTGAAGGCCACCCGGCGGGACCTGCTCACCGTGGTCAAGGACGTCGACGACCGGATCCTGGAGGTCTTCGCCAGCGCCTTCGAGGACACCGCCCGGGAGTTCGAGCAGGTCTTCACCGTGCTCTTCCCCGGCGGCGAGGGCCGGCTGATCCTCACCGACCCGGAGGACCTGCTCACCACCGGCGTCGAGGTGGAGGCCCGCCCGCCGGGCAAGAAGATCAAGCGACTGTCGCTGCTCTCCGGCGGCGAGCGGTCGCTGACCGCGGTGGCCATGCTGGTGGCGATCTTCCGCGCCCGGCCCAGCCCGTTCTACATCATGGACGAGGTGGAAGCGGCGCTGGACGACGTGAACCTCGGCAGACTGATCACGCTGCTGGCACAGTTGCGGGAGAAGAGCCAGCTGATCGTCATCACGCACCAGAAGCGGACGATGGAGATCGCCGACGCGCTCTACGGCGTGACCATGCGCAGCGGGGTCACCCAGGTGATCAGCCAACGGCTCAACCGGGCCGACGAGGACGAGCGGCCTGGCCGCGGCGAGGAGAACGGGTAGTGGCTCGGGAACGCGCGACGGCGCTCCTGCTGGACTTCGACGGCGTACTGCGCCGGTGGGACCCGGCGGTGGCCGCCGGTGTCGAGCGGGAGTACGGCCTCTCCGAGGGGGTCCTCGGCGAGATCGCCATGCAGTGGGGGCGGCTCCAGCCGGTGCTGACCGGCCGGGTCAGCCACGCCGAGTGGGTGAGCAGCGTGGCGGACGCGCTGACCGATTCGGTGGGCAGCCCGGAACGGGCCCGCGCCGCCGTCGAGCAGTGGCAGCACTACCGGGGCGAGGTCGACCCGGAGGTGCTGGCGTTCGTCCGGGAGGTCCGCGCGGCGGGCGTCCGGGTCGGGCTGGGCACCAACGCCACCGACCTGCTCGACGCCGACCTCGCCGCGCTCGGCCTGGTCGGCGAGCTGGACGTGGTGGTCAACTCCTCGGTGATCGGCGTGCACAAGCCGGCCAAGGAGTACTTCCAGGCGGCCTGCGACGCGCTGCAGACCCCGCCGGCCCGGGTGCTCTTCGTCGACGACGAGGACTGGGCGGTCCGCGGCGCCCGCGCCGCCGGGCTGTCGGCGCACCGGTGGGGCGGCCCGGCCGACCTGCGCTACCTGCGGGCGGCGCTGGCGTACTGAGGCGGTGGATCGTACGGCCGAGGTGGCGGCCATCCCCCCGCACAGTGATGCCGCCACCTCGACGAGCCGGGGGACCGGTGGAGCCGGTCAGCAGAGCCCCGGCACCCGGGTCACCGTGAACGGTGGCGTCGGCGCGGCCGCGTTGAGCTGACTGTTGACCCAGAGCAGCCGGTCGCCGTCCCGGGCGATGGTGGTCGGCGACTGCGCGAGGCCGGCCGTCCCCGACTGCCGCACCACCCGCGCCGTCCGGCGGTCGGTGTCCAGCAGCGCCACGTTCACCGCGAAGCTCCAGCCGCCCGCGCCGTCGGGGAAGTTCACCACCCCGTAGAGGCGGTCGCCGTCGAGCAGCAGCCCGTCGGCGCCCAGTTGGCCGCCGGCCACCTCGACCACCGTGGCCGTCCGGCCGACCAGGTCCACCCGCCAGAGCCGCTCGCTGCCCGGTTCGCCGGTGCCCTGGTCGGCGACGAGCGCGACCCGGCCGCCGTCGGTGACGACGATCCCGTTGAGGAAGCCCGGGGCGGCCGGGAAGGCCGACGCCGGAACCCACGGGACGAGTTCCCCGACCCGCCCGTCGGTCAGTTCCGCACGCCAGAGCCCGCCGCCCGTCGAGTCGGTGACGTAGACGGCGTCGTCGGTCAGGGCCAGGTCGTTGAGGACCGCGCCGGCGGCCACCCGGCGGGTGACCAGCCTGCCGTCCGCGGCGTGCACGAAGAGGGCGCCGGTGTCCCAGCCGGCGACGAAGATCCGGCCGCGCCGGTCCAGGTGCACCCCGGCGGCCCGGGTACGCCCGTCCGCGCCGGCCGGCAGGAAGGGGCGCAGCTCCGGGTCGCGGACGTTGCCGCGGTAGACCGCCCCGTCGGTGACGCTGGTGACGTACATGGTGCCGTCGCCGGCCACGGCGATCCCCTCGGGCCGCACGCCCGGGTCCCGGGAGACGACGTACGTGTCGGGGCGCGGTTCGGCGGCGTGCGCCGGCGCGGGGACGGCGGTGGTCAGGACGGCGAGGCCGGCGGCGGTCGCGGCGAGCAGGTTCTTCATGGGCCGAGGATCGGGCCGGCCCGCACCGCGCTCCACCCCTTTCAGCCGGGGCCGAAAGGTGGTTAGCGTGCTCGACGTGATGACCCTGCACCTGACCGCGACCGACCTCAGCCGCACCGTGCTGCGCGCCGCGCCGTCGGTGCTGTTGGAGCTGGGGGCCGCCGGCCAGCGGCTCTTCGAGGCCGCCGTCCCGGAGCACCTCACCGCCTGGCGGGCGCGCACCCGCGCGGCGGTGCGCCCGCAGATGCGCCCCTACCTGGACCTGTGCCGGCTGCCGTGGTGGTTTCCGGACTTCCTCACCCCGCCGAGCCTCGGCAGCGACCTGACCGCCAGCCTGGACGAGGTCGCGGCCACCCCGACGGCGACGCTCGAGGCGGAGCTGCGGCCTCGGATCGAGGCCGGCGACCTGCCGGCGCGCGTCGCCGCCCTCGCCGCGGGGGAGCCGGTCGCCCGGCAGCGGCTCCGGGCGGCGATGGTGGCGTTCCACGAGGTCGCGGTGGCGCCGTACTGGGAGACGATCACGGCGGCGGTGCACGCCGACCGGGCCGTGCGGGGCAACACCATGGTCGACGCCGGCATCGAGCGGGTGCTGCGCAACCTCAGCCCCTACCTGTACTGGAAGCCGTGCGGGGAGCGGTACGAGCTGTCGTACGAGTGCGGCTTCGCGAACGAGATCGGGCTGGCTCCCGCCGGCCGGGGCGTCACCCTGGTGCCGTCCTACCTCGTGCCGCGCCCGTGCGTGCTCGACGACCCGACCGGTCCGCTCGTCCTGGCCTATCCCATCCGGCCCTCTCGGCGGGAGCTGACCAGCGGGCAACCCCTGGCGGACCTGCTGGGCCGCACCCGGGCGGCGGTGCTGGGCGCGATCGCCGGCGGGCCGAGCACCTCGCAGGTCGCCCGGACGGTGGGCATCTCCGTCGCCTCCGCCAGCCAGCACACGTCGACCCTGCGCCAGGCCGGGCTGATCACCACGCAGCGGGCCGGCCCGGCCGTGCTGCACACGCTGACCCCGCTCGGGGAGCACCTCCTGCGGGCCGGGCGCGGCAGCTGACCGACGCCCGGCGGCGGGAGGGCTCAGTCGCCGGTCACCCCGTCGAGGCGCTCGCGGATCAGGTCGGCGTGGCCGTTGTGCCGGGCGTACTCCTCGATCATGTGGACGTACACCCAGCGGACGCTGAACTCGTCGGCGCTGCCGTCGCGGCGCGGGCGGGCGAAGGTCTGGTCCAGCGACAGGCCTGCGGCGGCCTTGCAGGCGGCCTCCACCTCGGCGGCGAAGGTGGCGAAGTCGGCCTCGGCGTCGGCGTCGGCGACGGCGTTGAAGTCGGCGTCCGGGTCCTCGTCCGTGCCGTAGATGCCGGCGATGTCCTGCCCGGCGGCCCGGATCCGGAACCACCAGCGCTCCACGTCCGCCATGTGCCGCACCAGCCCGAGCAGAGTCAGCCCGGACGGCTCCACGCTCGGCGTCCTGAGCTGCTCGGCGGTCAGCCCCGCGCACTTGAGCAGCAGCGTCTGCCGGTGGTAGTCGAGCCAGCCCTCCAGCATGGTGCGCTCGTCGCCGACATACGGTTCGTTGGTCCGGTTGATCTCCGGTGCTCTCCAGGTCATCCCGACATCCTTGCCGTCGGGTGTGACAGCGGCCAGTGCTTATCAGGGCACCACGACGATCGGCCGGCGGCCGGTGCGGACCAGCCGGGTGGCGACCGAGCCGACGAAACGGTGTCCCGCCTGCTCCGAGGCCCCGACCACCACCAGGTCCGCGTGGGTCTCGTCGGCCGCCGCGCACAGGTCGGTGTACGCGTCCCCGCGGCGGCACAGGAAGGTGACCGGCAGGCCGACGAGCCGGGTCAGAAGGTCTCGTTGAACCGGTGCAGCAGTCGGGCGAACTCCGCCACGTCTTTCCTCGGCCAGCTCTCCATCGTCCGGCGGATCTGCCCCAGCCGGGCCGCCCGGGCCGCGTCGAAGCGCCGGGTGCCCTCCTCGGTGAGACTGATCAGCGCCGCCCGCCGATCGTCCGGGTCCGGGTCCCGGCGTACCAGGCCGAGCCCCTCCAGGCCGTGGATCTGCCGGCTGAGCGTGCCCTTGCCGATGCCGAGCCGGACGGCCAGGTCGGTCAGCCGGATCGACCCGGAGCGCCGGAGCCAGAGCAGCAGCCCGTACGCGTTCGGCTCCAGGTTCGGATGCACCTCCCGGGCGATCTCCCAGGACAACGCGCGACCCCGGCGCAGCAACGCGGTCAGTTCGTCCTCCACCGCGCGCAGGGTCTCCGGCAGATGCTCTTCCACGGCACAGAGCGTACGGGGCCGGCTCAGGCCGCCGGGGTGAGCCGCTGCCGGGCGACCTCGCGCAGGTGGCCGTCGCTGGTGGTGCCCTCGATCAGCACCTCGGCCTGCCGGCCGGTGTGCGCCAGCGTGGCCACCGCGTTGCCGAAGTACGGCCCGGCCAGCTTCCGCCAGCGGACGCTCGACCGGCGTACCCCGGCGGAGCGGGCCAGCGCCCGGGTGGCCGCGGCCGGCCCCGGCGACCAGCCCAGCTTCATCAGCGGGCGCATCCCGGCCGGCACCTGGTTGTGGATCGGGGAACAGGTCAACTGGTGCACCGGGGTACGCACCGCCGGGTCGTCGAACCGGGCCCGGGCCACGTACGAGTGGTGCACGTCTCCGGAGAGCACGCTGATCGAGGCCGGCGGCGCGTACGCCGGGCCGGCGCCGACCCGCTCGCCCGGGCTGCCCGGAGCGCCGCTGCCGAGCCGGGCGAAGAGCGCGCCGAGCGCGTCGAAGGAGCGGCTGAACGCGGCCCAGTGCTCCAGGTCACAGGCCCGGCGGATCCGCTCGGCGAGCCCGGCCAGCCACGGCCGGCGGGAGTCGGCGAGCCGTTCGTTCCACGCCTCGACGTGGTGGATCCCCGGGGGCAGCAGCCAGGGCAGCGAGGAGCCGACCACCAGGTGGTCGTAGACCCCGTGCGCCCGGTCCACGAACCAGGACCACTCGCCGGGCGGCAGCATGGCCCGGTTGCCCGGCTGCAGCACCCGGCTGCACCGGTTGTCCAGCATGACCAGGCGGGTCCGCCCCAGGTCGAGAGCGTAGCTCCACTGGTACTGCACGGCCCGCCAGCGCTCGGTGTCGTGCGCCTCGTCGGCCTCGGCGTCCACCCGCTCGCCGAACTCGCGCAGCACGGTGGTGGCGTCCTCGGCGGCGACCACCTTGGCGTAGAGCGGGTCGTCGGCGATCTCGTCCGGGGAGAGGTTGCCCAGGTGCTGGTAGACCCAGTAGGAGGCGAGGCCGCTGCGGATCCGCTCGGCCCACCAGGGCTGCGCGCGCACCTCCGCCCGCCACGACGCGGAGGTGTTCCAGTCGTCGATGACCTCGTGGTCGTCGAAGATCATCACGCTCGGCACCGTGGAGAGCAGCCAGCGGATCTCCGGGTCGCGCCACGACTCCAGGTAGAGCTTGGTGTACTCGTCGAAGCTCACCACCTGGTCGGTGGGGGCGTTCTTCGGGCGCCGGCGGCGCCGCTTGAGCAGCCGCTTCACCGTGGGCGAGGTCACGTCGGCGTAGACCTGGTCGCCGAGCAGCACCAGCAGGTCGGGCAGGCCGGCCGGGTCCGGGTCGGCCATCAACCGCCGGGCGTACGCGTCGAGCGCGTCCGGGGGCAGCCGTCGGGTGGTGGCGTGCTGGGTGGTCTCCCGGCACGAGCCGAAGAGCAGCCGCACCGGCTGGTCGAGGTCGTCGGCGGCCCGGGTACGGATCACGCTGGGCGGGAAGCCGTCGCGCGGCACCGGCCAGGCGACCTCGCCGTCGACCAGCACCTCGTAGCTGGTGGCGCTCTCCGGAGTGAGCCCCTCGACCACCACGAGCGCGTAGTGGTGGTCGTACGCGGAGAAGGTCGGCGCGGAGCCGGCGGCCCCGTCGGCCGTGCGGACGGTGACCACGGCGGGCGCGCTGGTCTCGACCCAGACGGTGGCCCGCGTGCCGACCACCCGCCGCAGCAGGGGGCCGATGAGCAGGCATGGGGCGGGCATGGCGAGACCTCCGAGGTGAGCGGACTTCATCTTTACTACCCCGCCGGCGGTCGCACCACTGCTGGCTGTGGCCGAGCCTACCGCCGGAGCCGGCCGACGCCACGGGGTGCGGTCGATGAGACGCCGCCGCCGGCATCTGACAGGATTTCGGCATGACGGAATACCTCCTCGTCGCGCTCGCCCTGCTCGCGGTGCTGATCCTCGGCGGCCTCAGCCTGGTGGTGCCCCGGCTGCGCCGGCGTCCCGAGCCGCCGCTGCCGAAGACCGAGGTCGACACCCGGGCCGAGGAGGGCCTGGCGGGTCCGCCCGTCCAGGCGCCCGAGGCCGAACTCGCCACCGGCATCCTGGTCGAGCCGCCGGTGATCGAGGCGCCCGCGCTGGAGGTGCCCGAGCCGACCGCCGGCCGGCTGGTCCGGCTGCGCTCCCGGCTGTCCCGCTCGCAGAACGCCTTCGGCAAGGGCCTGCTCGGCCTGCTCAGCCGCGACCACCTCGACGAGGACACCTGGGAGGAGATCGAGGACAGCCTGATCACCGCCGACGTCGGCATCGACGCCACCCGGGAGATCGTCGACCGGCTCCGCGAGCGGACCCGGGTGCTCGGCACCCGCTCGGCCAACGAACTGCGCGCGCTGCTCGCCGCCGAGCTGGTCAACGCCCTCGACCCGACCCTGGACCGCGCCCTGCGGACCGCCCCCAAGGACGGCCGGCCGGCGGTGCTGATGGTGGTCGGCGTCAACGGCGCGGGCAAGACCACCACCTGCGGCAAGATCGCCCGGGTGCTGATCGCCGACGGTCGGACGGTCACCCTCGGCGCGGCCGACACCTTCCGGGCCGCCGCCGCCGACCAGCTGGAGACCTGGGGCAGCCGGGTGGGCGCCATCACCGTGCGCGGCGCGGAGCGCGCCGACCCGGCCAGTGTCGCCTTCGACGCCGTCCGCGAGGGCATCGAGGCCGGCACCGACACCGTCGTGATCGACACCGCCGGTCGCCTGCAGAACAAGATCGGCCTGATGGACGAGCTGGGCAAGGTCAAGCGGGTGGTGGAGAAGCACGGGCCGATCGACGAGACACTGCTCGTCCTGGACGCCACCACCGGCCAGAACGGCCTGGAACAGGCCCGGGTCTTCACCGAGGTGGTCAACGTGACCGGGGTGGTGCTGAGCAAGCTCGACGGCACCGCCAAGGGCGGCATCGTGATCGCCGTGCAGCGCAAGCTCGGCATCCCGGTCAAGCTGGTCGGGCTGGGCGAGGGCGCGGACGACCTGGCCCCGTTCGACCCGGCGCAGTTCGTCGACGCGCTGCTCGGCACCGAGCCGCTCGCCCGGGACGCGTAATCTCGCGGTGACGACTGACGATCGCGCGTTCGCCGGGTGGCGAGACCCTCGCCACGCGCCGCCGGCCCTGGGGAGACCGTACGTGACCTCGCAGGAGATCCCGCTGCACGGCGGGAACGTGAGCACCGTGGTCCGGGTCGGCGACACCGTCCGGCGCAACGCCGGCCCGTGGACGCCCTCGGTGCACGCCCTGCTGCGCCACCTGGAGTACGTCGGGTTCACCGGCGCGCCCCGCGCGCTCGGCATGGACGAGCGCAACCGGGAGGTCCTGTCGTACCTGGAGGGGGAGTGCGGGGAGTACCCGCTGGCCCCGCACTGGGTCACCGACGAGGCGCTGGTGACGGTGGCGACCATGCTGCGGATGTTCCACGACGCGCAGTACGGCTTCGCCCCGCCGCCCGGCGCGGTCTGGCGCTCGTTCGGCCCGCCCCCGCCGGACACCGAGGTCATCTGCCACCACGACGCCGCCCCGCACAACGTCATCTGGCGGCCGGACGGCACCCTCGGGCTGATCGACTTCGACCTCGCCTCGCCCGGCGCCCGGATCTACGACGTGGCGTACGCGGCCTGGACCTGGGTGCCGATCTTCTCCGACCGGGACTCGATCACCCTCGGCTGGAAGCGCCCGGACCGGCCGCGCCGGCTGCGGCTCTTCGCCGACGCGTACGGGCTGATCCCGCGCGACCGGCACCGGCTGATCCGGACCATCCGCAAGCGCATCGTCGACCACGTCGAGGGCATCCGCCGGATGGCGGCGGCCGGTGAGCCGGCGTTCGTGCGGATCGTGCACAAGGGCCACCTGCGCCGCCCGATGCGCGACCTGCGGCTGCTCGACTACGAGCGGCACGCCCTGGAGTACGCCCTGCGCTGACCCGGTCGACCCTGGGAGGAGTGGCCGTCGCGCGCGCGACGGCCACTCACGCCGTTTCGGGGGGTCATGATCGACGTTCTTCACACGCCCGAAACAAGCCGTCACGCGTCGGAAATCGAGCGGTGTCGGTGAAGGAAACAGGCGGCGGCGAAGCTTCCCGCCAACCGGCTGACGGGCGATGCTGCCAGGTTCCAGTCGGATGGGAGGACTTCCACACCGAGAGGAGGCAGCGTGGAGATCAACACCGGCAACACCGCCTGGTTGCTCCTGTCGTCTGCGCTCGTGCTGCTCATGACGCCGGGGCTGGCCCTGTTCTACGGGGGGCTCAACCGGTCCAAGGGCGTACTCAACATGATGATGATGAGCTTCGCTTCGATCGGGCTCATCTCCGTACTCTGGGTCATCTACGGCTTCACCCTCGCGTTCGGCACCAACGACAACGCGGGCGTCAACAACGTGATCGGCAGCTTCACCCAGTACCTCGGCACCGAGACCAGCTTCATCGGCGAGGAGTGGCTCTTCCTCGGCGCGGGGACCGGCATCCCCACGTACGTCTTCCTGGTCTTCCAGATGATGTTCGCGGTCATCACGGTGGCCCTGATCAGCGGCGCGGTCTCCGACCGGCTGAAGTTCTCCGGGTGGCTGCTCTTCGCCTTCGCCTGGTTCACGCTGGTCTACATCCCGGTCGCGCACTGGGTCTGGGGTGGCGGCTTCATCGGCGCCAAGATCAAGGCACTGGACTTCGCCGGCGGCACCGCGGTCCACATCAACGCCGGCGCCGCCGCGCTCGGCCTGGTGCTGGTGCTCGGCAAGCGGCTCGGCTGGCCCCGGGAGAGCTTCAAGCCGCACAACGTCCCGCTGGTCGCGCTCGGCGCCGGCCTGCTCTGGTTCGGCTGGTTCGGCTTCAACGCCGGCTCCGAGCTGACCGTCGACGGCACCACCGCGGTGGCCTTCGTCAACACCCAGGTCGCCACGGCCGCCGGCCTGGTCGGCTGGATCATCGTCGAGTGGCTGCGCAACGGCAAGCCGACCCTGGTCGGCGCCTCCTCCGGCGCCGTCGCCGGCCTGGTCGCCATCACCCCGGCCTGTGGCTTCATCGCCCCGCTGCCGGCGGTGCTGCTCGGCCTCGTCGCCGGCGCGGTCTGCGCGGTGGCGGTCGGCCTGAAGTACAAGCTCGGCTTCGACGACTCGCTCGACGTGGTCGGCGTGCACTTCGTCGCCGGCTGGATCGGCTCGCTCTCCATCGGCTTCTTCGCCACCCTCCAGGTCAACTCGGCCATCGAGGGCCTGGGCGGCAGCGAGGGCCTGTTCTACGGCGGCGGGCTGACCCAGCTCGGCCGTCAGGCGCTGGGCAGCGGCATCGTCTCGGTCTACTCCTTCGGGGTGGCCGTGGTGATCGCCCTCGCCGTCAAGGCGCTGATCGGGCTCCGCGCCGACGCCGAGGACGAGGTCGCCGGCATCGACGTGGCCGAGCACGCGGAGAGCGCGTACGACATGTCTCCGACCACCGGCAGCGCCGGCGGTGGGGCCTTCGCGCTGGCCGGGCTGACCCCGGGCGCCGCAAAGCCGGCGTCGGACGAGGCCGGCGAACCGGCCACCGAGCCGGTCAACGAGAAGGTCGCCGGTTAACGTTCCTGGGATGGAGGGGTTGGACATGAAGCTGGTGACCGCGGTCATCAAGCCGTACCAGCTGGACGCGGTGAAGGAGGCCCTGCACGCCCTCGGCGTGGCCGGCCTGACCGTCAGCGAGGTCCAGGGGTACGGGCGGCAGAAGGGGCACACCGAGGTCTACCGGGGTGCCGAGTACACGGTCGAGTTCCTGCCCAAGATCCGGGTCGAGGTGCTCACCGACGAGATGGACGTCGACAAGATCGTGGACGCGATCGTCGCCGCCGCCCGGACCGGCAAGATCGGCGACGGCAAGGTCTGGGTCACCGGGGTCGAGGAGGTCGTCCGGGTCCGCACGGGCGAACGCGGCCTCGACGCCCTCTAGGAGCCACCATGACCTCGTTGATCAAGAGGAATGCGTCAGGAAACGCCGACAACGGTGACGCAAACCTCTTGATCAACGAGGTCGGTGGCATCGGGGAGGCGGCGCGGCGGGAGCGGGCTGCCGGGTTCGACCGGTGGCTCGGGTCGTTGGTGCCGGGGCGGGAGGGGATCGCGCTGGTCGCGGTCGGCGGGCTGGGGCGGCGGCAGTGCGCCCCGCACGGCGACCTCGACCTGGTGCTGCTGCACGCCGGGGTGCCCGGCGTCGACGAGTTCGCCGCGTCGCTGTGGTACCCCATCTGGGACGCCGGCGTGCGGCTCGACCACTCGGTGCGCACCCTCGCCGAGGCGCTCTTCGTGGCCCAGGACGACGTCAAGGTCGCCCTCGCGCTGCTCGACGCGCGCTTCGTCGCCGGCGACCGGGCGCTCGCCGACACCCTCATCCGCACCGCCGCCGACCACTGGCGGCGTACCGCCGTCCGCCGGCTCCCCGCCCTGCGGGAGATCACCGAGAGCCGCTGGCGTACCCACGGCGAGCTGGCCTTCCTGCTCGAGGGCGACCTCAAGGAGGCCGCCGGCGGGCTGCGCGACGTGGGCCTGCTGCGGGCCATCGCCACCGCCGGCATCACCGATGCGCTGCGCCCCGCCGTCCGGGCCGCGCACCTGCGCCTGCTGGACACCCGCGACGCCCTGCACCAGCAGGTCGGCCGCCGGGTCGACCGGCTCATCGCGCAGGAACGCGACGGCGTGGCCGGGCTGCTCGGCCTGCGACAGTCCCCGCCCGGCGGCTCCGACGACGCGCAGCAGTCCGCCGCCACGGCCAGCGACGGTGACGTCCTGCTGCGCCGGGTCGCCGGGGACGCCCGCACGGTCAGCCACGCCCTCGACGACGCCTGGCGCGCCGCCGACCGGTTGCGCTCCGGCCGCCGCCGGGGCGGCGACGGCCGCCCGGTGCGCCGGCCCGTCGCCCGGGACGTCGTCGAGCACGACGGGGAGCTGGTGTTGGCCCGCACCGCCATCGGCGCCCGCCCCGACCCGAGCCTGTCGCTGCGGATCGCCGCCGCCGCGGCCACCACCCGGCTGCCGATCGCCCGGGCCACCTGCGAGTGGCTGGCCGCGTACTGCCCGCCGCTGCCCGCGCCCTGGCCGCCGGCCGCCCGCGCCGCGCTGATCACCCTGCTCGGGGCCGGTCCCGGTCTGGTGCCCGCCTGGGAGACCTGCGACCGGTACGGCCTGATCGACGGCTGGCTGCCGGAGTGGACCCGGCTGCGCAGCCTGCCCCAGCACAACCCGGTGCACCGGTTCACCCTCGACCGGCACCTGGTGCAGACCGCGTACGAGGCGAGCCGGCACACCCGCGAGGTGGACCGCCCCGACCTGCTGCTGCTCGGCGCGTTCCTGCACGACATCGGCAAGGGGCTGCCCGGCGACCACAGCACCGTGGGGGCTCCGGTGGCCGAGGCGGTGGCCGCCCGGATCGGCCTGCCCGCGCCCGAGGCGGCGCTGATCGGCACGCTGGTCCGACTGCACCTGCTCCTGCCCGACGTGGCCACCCGGCGGGACCTCGACGACCCGGTGACCATCGCCGGGGTCGCCGAGCGGGTCGGCGACACCACCACGCTGGACCTGCTGCACGCCCTGGTCCGCGCCGACGCGGCGGCCACCGGGCCGGCGGCCTGGTCGGACTGGAAGGGGCGGCTGGTCGCCGAGCTGGTGGCCCGGGTGCGAACCGCGCTGGACACCGGCGTCCTGCCCGCGCCCCCGGCCCCGGACCCGGCGCTGGTGGCGGGGCCGCTGCCGGTCGTACACCTGACCGAGGACCGGGTGTCGGTGGCCGCGGCGGACCGGCGCGGCCTGCTCGCGACGGTGGCCGGCTGCCTGGCCCTGCACCGGCTGGAGGTACTGGCCGCGGACGCCACCACGGTCGACGGCCGGGCCCTGGTCGAGTGCCGGGTGCAGCCCCGCTACGGGCTCGCGCCGGACCCGATCGCGCTCAGCGCCGATCTGCGTCGCGCCGTCAACGGCGACGTCTCCGTCACCCAGCGCCTGCGCGGCCGGGCGCTCGCGGCGCGGGGGGAGGGGGCCGCGCCGCGAGTCGTCTGGCACCGGGAGGCGGCCACCGACGCGGTGCTGCTGGAGCTGCGCGCCGCCGACGCCGCCGGGCTGCTCTACCGGGTGACCTGCGCCCTCGACGAGGCCGGCGCCCAGGTCCGTGCGGCCCGGATCTCCACCCTCGGCGGCGACGTGGTGGACGCGTTCTACCTGGTCGGCGGCTGGCCCTCCGACGCCGAACGGGCCCGGCTCGAAGCCGCCGTGCTGGCCGCCGTCTGACCCGACCGCCGACCGCGGGTACGTCCGGTGGCGTAGCCGCGGTGCCGCGCGCGGGCGGACGACGCCCGCCCGGACCGGGGGCAGAATGACCGGCATGCGCCTGCGGGAACACTCCGGCAGTCGTCGCCACGAGGCGGCGGCCGACCTGGCGCTGGCCGTGGTCCTGCTGCTGCTCGGCCTGCTCGCCACCGGCCCGGCCGGCCGCAACCAGCCCGGTGCCACGCCGGTCGACGCCGGCTGCCTGGCCCTGGTCACGGTCGCCACCCTCGCGCTGACCGGGCGCCGCCTCGCCCCTCGCGCCACCCTCGCCGTGGTCGCCGTCGCCGTCTCCGCCTACCTGGTGCTCGGCTACCCGTACGGGCCGGTGCTGCTGACCTTCCTGGTCGCCGTCTACACGGTGGCGGTCCGGCTGCCGATCCGGCCGGCCGCCGTCGCCGGGGCGGCGGCGCTCGCGGTGATCCTGGTGCACGTCTTCTGGTCCCGGGGCGCCTCGCCCGGCCTGCCCGGGGTGCTGCCCGGATCGGCCTGGGTCGTCGTACCGTTCGCGCTGGGGGTGGCGGTCCGGACCAACCGGGAGACCGTCACCCGGGCCCGGACCGAGCAGGCCCGCCGGCAGGCCGACGAGGAGCGGCTGCGCATCGCCCAGGAGGTGCACGACGTGGTGGGGCACGGGCTCGCGGCGATCAGCATGCAGGCCGACATCGCGCTGCACCTGATGCCCAAGCGGCCCGAGCAGGCCGAGGCGGCGCTGACCGCGATCAGCCGGACCAGCCGGGAGGCCCTGGACGAGCTGCGGGTCACCCTCGGGGCGGTCCGGCGGGGCACCGAGCGCGGACCGGTGCCGGGGCTGGCCCGGCTCGACGCCCTGCGGGAGCGGTTGGCCGGGGCGGGCCTCGCCGTCGACCTGCGGGTGACCGGCGAGCCACGGCCGCTGCCCGGCGCGGTGGACCTGGCCGCGTACCGGGTGGTGCAGGAGGCGCTGACCAACGTGCTGCGGCACGCCCGGGTCGACGCCGCGCGGGTACGGGTCGACTACGGCCGGGAGGAGCTGGTGGTGGAGGTGACCGACCGGGGCGTGGGCGGGCCCGGCGCGGCGGGGCACGGGCTGGCCGGGATGCGTGAGCGGGTCACCGCGCTGGGCGGCTCGCTGACCGCCGGCCCCGGCCCCGACGGCGGCTTCCGGGTGTCCGCCCGGCTGCCGGTGGAGGCGCGGCGGTGATCCGGGTGGTGGTCGCCGACGACCAGGACCTCGTCCGGATCGGGCTGCGCGCGTTGCTCGAGAGCGAGGACGACCTCACCCTGGCCGGCGAGGCCGCCGACGGGCTGCGGGCGGTGGAGCTGGCCCGCCAGGTACGCCCCGACGTGGTGCTGATGGACGTCCGGATGCCCGGCGTGGACGGCATCGAGGCCACCCGCCGGATCGTCGCCGACCCGGAGCTGGCCGGCACCCGGGTGATCGTGCTGACCACCTTCGAGCTGGACGAGTACGTCTTCGACGCGCTGCGACACGGGGCGAGCGGCTTCCTGACCAAGGACACCCGGCCGGCCGAGCTGCTGCGGGCGGTGCGCCTCGTCGCCGAGGGGGAGGCGCTGCTCTCACCGTCGGTGACCCGGCGGGTGGTGCGGGAGTTCGCCACCCGGCCGGCCCGGGTGCCCCGCCCGCACCCCCGGCTGGACACCCTCACCGAGCGGGAGCGGGAGGTGGTGGGGCTGGTCGGCGAGGGGCTCAGCAACGCCGAGATCGCCGACCGGTTGGTGGTGAGCCCGGCCACCGCGCGTACCCACGTCAGCCGGGCGATGGTCAAGCTGGCCGCCCGGGACCGGGCCCAGCTGGTGGTCTTCGCGTACCAGTCGGGGTTGGTCAGCTCGTGATCGTCTGGCTGAACGGGGCGTTCGGGGCGGGCAAGACCACGGTGGCGGCCGAGCTGTGCCAGCGGCTGCCGGGCGCGCGGCGGTTCGACCCGGAGTGGGTCGACAACCATGGCCGGCCCCCGGCGAGGTGGCCGCGAACATCTGCACCCGGCTGGGCCTGCGCCGCTGATCTCCGGGACGGCGGGGTGCGCCGGGCGGCGCCCTGCCGTCGCTCGGAGGGGCGGAGGGTCCCGCAGACGCTGTCGAGCTGATGACGTAGACGACTCAGCCGTCGCCGCCCGGGCCGGCCCGGGCGGGTCCGGCGGCTGGGCCGGGCTGGTACGCGGGTGCGGGCGGCGGGCTACCCTAGCGGTGGCCGGCCGCTGTACACCGGCCGGGTAGTGCCCGCCGTAACACTGACAAACGGGATGTTCGCGTGTTTGACACCTTGAGTGACCGCCTGTCCGGGATCTTCACCAAGCTCCGCGGCAAGGGTCGGCTCACCGACGCCGACATCGACGCCACCGCGCGCGAGATTCGCATGGCGTTGCTGGAGGCGGACGTCGCGCTGCCCGTGGTCAAGGGCTTCATCGCCAACCTCAAGGAGCGGGCTCGCGGCGCGGAGGTCTCCGAGGCGCTCAACCCGGCGCAGCAGATCGTCAAGATCGTCAACGAGGAGCTGATCAACGTCCTCGGCGGTGAGGGGCGGCGGCTCCAGTTCGCCAAGCAGGCGCCGACCGTGATCATGCTGGCCGGCCTGCAGGGCTCCGGTAAGACCACCCTCGCCGGCAAGCTGGCCCGCTGGCTCAAGGCCCAGGGGCACCAGCCGCTGCTGGTCGCCGCCGACCTCCAGCGCCCCAACGCCGTCGGGCAGCTCCAGGTGCTCGGTGGCCGCGCCGGCGTCGAGGTGTACGCCCCGGAGCCCGGCAACGGCACCGGCGACCCGGTGCAGGTGGCGCGCGCCTCGATCGAGCACGCCCGGCGGGCCGCCCGGGACATCGTCATCGTCGACACCGCCGGCCGCCTCGGCATCGACGCCGAGATGATGCAGCAGGCCGCCGACATCCGTGACGCGGTCGACCCGGACGAGGTCATCTTCGTCGTCGACGCGATGGTCGGTCAGGACGCGGTCCGCACCGCCGAGGCGTTCCGCGACGGCGTCGGGATCACCGGCGTGGTGCTGTCGAAGCTCGACGGCGACGCCCGCGGTGGCGCCGCGCTCTCCGTCCGGGAGGTCACCGGGCAGCCGATCCTCTTCGCCTCCACCGGCGAGAAGCTGGAGGACTTCGACGTCTTCCACCCCGACCGGATGGCCAGCCGGATCCTCGGCATGGGCGACGTCCTCACTCTGATCGAGCAGGCCGAGCAGGCCTTCGACTCCGATCAGAAGGAGAAGATGACCGCCAAGCTGATGGGCGGCGAGCAGTTCACCCTGGAGGACTTCCTCGACCAGCTCATCGCGGTCCGCCGGATGGGCCCGATCGCCAATGTGCTGGCCATGATGCCCGGCATGGGGCAGATGAAGGACCAGCTCGCCGAGCTGGACGACAAGCACTTCGACCGGGTCACCGCGATCATCCGGTCGATGACCCCGGCCGAGCGCACCAACCCGAAGATCATCAACGGCTCCCGCCGGGCCCGCATCGCGACCGGCTCGGGCATGACCGTGATGGACGTCAATCAGCTGCTCAACCGCTTCGCCGACGCGCAAAAGATGATGAAGCAGATGGGCGGCATGATGGGCCTGCCCGGTGCGGGTCGGCGGAAGGCGACCAAGTCGCCGAAGAACAAGCGCAAGGGCACCAAGGGTGGCGGTCGGCCGCGTACCGGGGCGGGCGCCGGGCTGCCGGGCGGCTTCCCGGGCGGCATGCCGCAGCTTCCGCCGGGGCTGGACCCGGGTGACCTGGCCGGCGGCCAGGGCCTGCCGCCGGGCTTCAAGCTCCCGAAGATCGACTTCAACAAGCTCGGCAAGGGCGACAACCGCCCCCGTTGACGCGTGGCGGTGGCGGTGGTCGACGAGATCAACGCTCAGGGTGGTGCCGACCTGCCGGAGCTCACCGTGCGCGTGCGGAACTCCTTGCGCGAGGCGGAGTAACCGCACCGGACCGACCTGCTCAGCGATGGCTGGCTCCCGCCACCTGCGGCAGTCGTGGGGGGCCGCCCG
>NZ_JAGPYL010000072.1:0-34822 GCF_018070095.1 Micromonospora sp. U56 | reverse complement strand
ACCTCGGCGAAATGGTCCGGGGCGAGCGGGCCGAGGCGCAGCGCGGCGGCGTTCTCCTCGACCTGGGCGACCGTCCGGCAGCCGGGAATCGGCACCGTCCGGGCGCTGCGGGCCCAGATCCAGCCCAGCGCGCCCTGGCTGAGGGTGCGCCCGTCCGCGGTGAGCGCGCCACGTACCGCCGCGACCCGGCGCAGCCACTCCGGCGCCGGGCGCCCGCCGCGGAACCACTCCAGCCAGGTCGGGGCGACGCCGCGTACGTCGTCGCGGGGCAGCGTGGACGTCGCGGTGTACTTGCCGGTGAGCAGCCCCATCCCGAGCGGGCTCCGGTTGACGCTGGCCAGGGCGTGCTTGTCGCAGACGGCCAGCATCACCGGGGTGTCCCGGAGCACGGAGAGGGTGTGCTGCACGGCGGCGGCGTGCGGGGCCGCCTCGGCGAAGGCCGCCGCCCGGTCGGCCCGGTCGGTACTCCAGCCGTACGCGCGGACGAGTCCCTCGGCGACCAGGTCCTCCAGCGTGCCGAGCAGCGCCTCCACCCGGGGCAGCGGCAGGTCGCCCAGGTGCAGCTGGTAGAGGTCGATCCGGTCGGTGTCCAGCCGGCGCAGTGAGTCGGTGACCGCCCGGCGCAGGTACGCCGGGGACGGGTCCTCACCGGTGGCCTGGCGGGTCTGCTCGTCGAAGGTGTAGCCCCACTTGGTGGCGACCACGGCCTCGTCCCGCCGGCCGGCGAGCGCCCGACCGAGGACCCGCTCGCCGTGCCCGGCCCCGTACGTGTCGGCGGTGTCGAAGAGGGTCACGCCGAGGTCCAGCGCCCGGCGTACGGCCCGGACCGACTCCTCGTCGTCGACCCTGCCCCACCCCAGCGGCCGGGCGCCCTCGGCCCAGGGGCCACCGATCGCCCAGCACCCCATGCCGAGGGCGCTGACCTCGATGCCGCTGCGGCCCAACGTCCGCGTCGTCACTGCCATCGCCGCATCCTGCCACCTCGAACCGACAGACGGGCGGGAACGTCACCTGTCGTGGATGATCGACCGCATGGGACGGCTGGGCGTGGACGTCGGCGGTGTGATCATCGAGCTGAGCGACGGGAACGAGGACACCTCCTTCTTCGGCGACAACTACCTGCGCACACCCCCGCTGTACGGGGTGTTCGAGGCGCTGGCCGCGCTGGTGCCCCTCTTCGACGAGGTGTACGTGGTGTCGAAGTGCGCCGAGCCGACCGAGCAGCGGACCCGGGACTGGCTGGCCCACCACGACTTCCACGCCCGCACCGGGATCGGCCCGGAGCGGCTGCGCTTCTGCCGTACCCGGCCGGAGAAGGGGCCGATCGCCGCGCAGCTGGGGCTGACCCACTTCGTCGACGACCGGCTGGAGGTGCTGGGCTATCTCGACATGGTGCCGCACCGGTACCTGATGCGACCCCGGGAGGACGAGGTCGCCGCGTACCGCGCCCACCTGGCCGGGGTGCGGCGGGTGGAGAGCTGGCCGGAGCTGGTCGCGCGGATCTCCGCGGACGCCGGGGAGGGCACCGCCGACCGGCGCTGACCCCGCGACACCCGCCGTCCGCCGCGCACCCGATGGCGGTACGGCCCGGCGCGCGGCCGGCGGCCGTCAGCGCGGGGGCGGAAAGGAGCCAGCCGTCGGCGCCGGAGCGCGGAGACGAGCGGCAGCCGCCGGCGCCCGAACGCGGAGACGAGCGGCGGTCGTCAGCGCCGAATCGCGAAAGCGAGCGGCAACGGCGTCGACTGGCCCTCCCAGCTGCCGGTCAGCACGGCACCGGCCGGTGAGGTGCCGCGGTCGAGCCGGCGGACGACCGCCAGCTCGACGGTGTCGGTGACGATCAGCGTCGGGTCGGCGTCCACCACCCGGCGGGGTGTACCCACCTCGGGCAGCCCGGCGTCGTCGGCACCGCTGCTGTCGATGGCCATCGTCGGCGCCCGCCGCTCCTGCCCGCCGTCGACCTCGACGTACTCCTGGGCCTGGCCGGATCCGGTGAGGATCGCGGCGGCCAGCGCGGCGGCGTAGACCGGGTCGCCGCAGGCGTCGTAGACCCAGCGCCGGCCGAGCACCGAGTGCGCGGTGGTGCCGACCAGCCGGTCGTCGGCGCCGTCCAGCGGCGCGCCCCGGTAGGTGAGCGGGACCTGGTGGACCGGCCCGTCACCGGCCCGGACGAGCAGGGTTTCGATGCCGACCTCCCCGGCCGGGTCGTCGAACCGGTAGCCCGCGACGCGCACCACCTCGACGCCGGCGGGTCCGTCGTACCAGCTTCGGCCGGGCAGCCACTCGGTGAGCAGTTCCAGCTTCGTGGGGCGCAGCGTGGCGCGGTGCAGCAGGGCCATGCACAAGATCGTATGCCCGGTCGGCCGCGCGAGCCGGCCCGGCGTGGGGGTCAGGCCGGCCAGGCCTTGGCGAACAGGTCGCGGGTGTCGGCCAGCAACTGCGGCAGGACCTTCGTCCGGCCGATCACCGGCATGAAGTTGGCGTCGCCGCCCCAGCGCGGCACCACGTGCTGGTGCAGGTGGGCGGCGATGCCGGCGCCGGCGACGCCGCCCTGGTTCATGCCGAGGTTGAACCCGTGCGCGTTGCTGACCGTGCGGACCACCCGCATCGCGGTCTGGGTGTACACGCCCAGCTCGATGGTCTCCGCCGGGTCCAGGTCGGTGTAGTCGGCCACGTGCCGGTACGGGCAGACCAGCAGGTGCCCCGGGTTGTACGGGTAGAGGTTGAGCACCGCGAAGACGCGCTCCCCGCGCGCCACGACCAGGCTCTCCCCCTCGGGCAGGCCGGGGGCCAGGCAGAACGGGCAGCCGGTGGGCTTCTCGTAGCCGCCCTCGGGACGGTCCTCGCCGGAGATGTAGGTCATCCGGTGCGGCGTCCAGAGCCGCTCCAGCCCGTCCGCCAGGCCGGTGTCGCCGGTGAGGTCCGTGCCGTCGTCAGAGTGCCGCGCCGCCCCAGTCACACGCCGATCCTACGGTCACCGAGACGGATCCCACCCGTCCCCACCGCCCCACCCGAACCGGGCCGCGCTCCCCCTCGCACGCACTTTCCGAGAAGGGGTGGCCATCCGTCGAGGAACAGCCGCCCTTTCTCGGACAGTGCGTGGATCTTGCGGTGGGCCCGGCGGAGTCAGCTCTTGACGGACGGGCCGGAGTTGGAGCGGGAAGTCACCACGTCCAGCACGTGCGCGACCGCCTCGGCCATCGGCACGCCGTTGCGCTGCGAGCCGTCGCGGTAGCGGAAGGAGACCGTGCCGGCGGCCACGTCGTCGTCGCCGGCGATCACCATGAACGGGATCTTCTGCTGCTGGGCGGTACGGATCTTCTTCTGCATCCGGTCGTCGCCCGCGTCCACCTGAGCGCGGATCCCCTCGGCGCGCAGCGCCGCGACGAAGCCGTGCAGGTAGTCGGTGTGGTCCTCGCGGATCGGGATGCCGACCACCTGCACCGGGGCCAGCCAGGCCGGGAACGCGCCCGCGTAGTGCTCGGTGAGCACGCCGAAGAAGCGCTCGATCGAGCCGAAGAGGGCCCGGTGGATCATCACCGGCCGCTGCCGGCTGCCGTCCGCCGCCTGGTACTCCAGGCCGAATCGCTCCGGCTGGTTGAAGTCGACCTGGATGGTGGACATCTGCCAGGTCCGGCCGATGGCGTCCTTGGCCTGCACCGAGATCTTCGGGCCGTAGAAGGCCGCGCCGCCCGGGTCGGGCACCAGGTCCAGCCCGGACGACTCGGCGGCGGTACGCAGCGCCTCGGTCGCCTCCGCCCAGTCCTCGTCCGACCCGATGAACTTGGGCGAGTCGTCGCGGGTGGACAGCTCCAGGTAGAAGTCGTCCAGGCCGTAGTCGCGCAGCAGGTCCAGCACGAACGACAGCAGGGTGGACAGCTCACCGGGCATCTGCTCACGGGTGCAGTAGATGTGCGAGTCGTCCTGGGTCAGGCCGCGCACCCGGGTCAGGCCGTGCACCACGCCGGACTTCTCGTACCGGTAGACCGTGCCGAACTCGAACAGCCGCAGCGGCAGCTCCCGGTAGGACCGCCCGCGCGCCCGGAAGATCAGGTTGTGCATCGGGCAGTTCATCGCCTTGAGGTAGTAGTCCGCGCCCTCCAGCTGCATGGGCGGGAACATCGTCTCGGCGTAGTAGGGCAGGTGCCCGGAGGTCTCGAACAGGTGCGCCTTGGTGATGTGCGGCGTGTTGACGAACTCGTACCCGGCCGCCTCGTGCCGGCGGCGCGAGTAGTTCTCCATCTCCCGCCGGATGATGCCGCCCTTGGGGTGGAAGACCGCCAGGCCCGAGCCGACCTCGTCGGGGAAGCTGAACAGGTCGAGGTCCGCGCCGAGCTTGCGGTGGTCGCGCCGGGCGGCCTCCTCCAGCAGCTTCAGGTACGCCTTCAGCTCGTCCCGGGTCGGCCACGCGGTGCCGTACACCCGCTGCAGCTGCGGGTTCTTCTCCGACCCCCGCCAGTACGCGGCGGCCGAGCGCATCAGCTTGAACGCGCCGATCAGCCGGGTGGTGGGCAGGTGCGGCCCCCGGCACAGGTCGGACCAGCAGACCTTGTCCTCGTTCGCGGCGAGGTTGTCGTAGATGGTCAGCTCACCGCCGCCCACCTCCATCACCTCGGAGGAGTCCAGCCCCTCCCCCTTGACGTCGATCAGCTCCAGCTTGAACGGCTCGGCGGCCAGCTCGGCCTTCGCCTCGTCCAGGCTGTTGAAGCGGCGCCGGCGGAACCGCTGGCCGGACTTGACGATCTCCTGCATGCGCTTCTCGAGCTTGCTCAGGTCGTCCGGCTGGAACGGCTTGTCGACCGCGAAGTCGTAGTAGAAGCCGTTCTCGATGGGCGGGCCGATGCCGAGCTTGGCCTCCGGGAAGACGTCCTGGACGGCCTGGGCGAGCACGTGCGCCGTCGAGTGGCGCAGCACGTTGAGCCCGTCCGGCGAGTCGAGGGTGACCGGCTCGACGCTGGTCTCCTCGGCCGGCTTCCAGTCCAGGTCGCGCAGCACGCCCTGCGGGTCGCGGACCACCACGATCGCCTTCGGCCCGGCCATGGGCAGCCCGGCCGCGGCCACCGCGTCGGCCGCCGTCGTCCCGGCGGCGACGACGACGGGGTCGGCCACGACGGGGGTACGGGGTGCGGACACGGTGACTCCTCAACTGCAGACGGTACGGATGCTGCCGGTTCCGGCTCCTGCGATGCTATCGGTCGCCCGTTTCCGCCCGGTCGTCGGGAAAGGATGGGCCCGCGTGTCCCGCCCGCCGCGCAGATCGTGCCGGCGCGGATTGAACCTTTCCGACCCGCGATCCGAACTACCCGGTGTGGCCGGAATCCGGAGCCGGCCGCGTGGACACGGATGGGGGCACAGATGGCGATCACCCGCAACGGCGGCCGGCGGGCGGGTCTCGTGCTGGCCGCCGCGGTCGCCGGGACGCTGGCCTGGCCGGGCGCGGCGCTGGCGGCGGACGTGACGACCACGCCGACGCAGGCGAACCAGGGCGACGCGGTGGAGATGACGTTCGTGGTGCCGGAGGAGCGGCCCGGCGCGCACACCGAGAAGATCGAGGTCAAGCTGCCCCCGGAAGCCCCGATCGGGGAGGTCTACCCGTTGTCGGTGGACGGCTGGGCGCCCCTGATCACCTCCCGCGACCTGGACGCCCCGGTGGCCGGCATCCACGCGCCCTCGGTGACCACGGTGACCGCCGCGGTGGTCTGGACCCGGGCCGCCGGGAAGCCGCAGCCCGGCCCCGCCCGGCTCGCCCTGGCGATGGGCCCGCTGCCGCGGACCGACCGGATGAGCTTCGAGGTGGTGCAGACGTACTCCGACGGCACGGTGGTGCGCTGGGCCGACCCGGCCGGTGGCGCCCACCCGGCCCCGACCCTGGCCCTGCTTCCGGCGGCCCCCGGGGCGGCAACCGGACACGGCCACGGCGGCCCGGACGCCGCCCCGGCCGCCGGTGGGGACGAGGCGGCGGCCGACCCGGGCGCGGCGGACGGCGGTCCGAGCGCGGACGTTCTGCTCGGCGGCGGTCTGCTGATCGGCCTCGGCGGTGGCGCCCTGGTCGGCTGGGCGGTGAGCCGGGGACGGCACCGGGCCGAGCCGGCGGACGACGTCGAGAGCGACCAGCCCGACGGCGAGCCGTCGACGGACGAACAGCCCGAGGGCGAGCGCTCGCTGACCGACCGGGCCAAGGGCGAGCCGGTGGGATCGCGCTGAGTTCAGCGCGCCCAGTCCGGCAGCGGCTCCCGCGCCGCCAGCCAGCCGTCGGGCACCCCGCCCGGCGTACCGACCCCGGTGTGGGCGGCGACGATCGCGCCGACGATCGCGGCGGTGGTGTCGACGTCCCCGCCCGCCTCGACGCAGGCCCTGATCGCCGCCGGGTAGTCGTCGAGGTGGGTGGCGGCGACCCAGAGGGTGAAGGCCACGGTGTCCTGGGCGGTCACCCGGGAGCCGTTGCCGAGCGCCTCGACGGCCTCCGGCAGCCCCCGGCCGAGCAGCCCGACGGCGCGGCGTACCCGGCGGTGCACCTCGGCGGCCGGGTCCAGCGCGGCGGCGACCGCCGCGAGCAGCCGGGCCGGGGCGGGGCGGTCGCCGTCCAGGCGGGCCCGGGCGGCGAGCGCGGCGGCCACGGCCACCGCCACGGCGCCGGCGATCCCCTCCGGATGGGCGTGGGTGACCTCGGCGGAGGCGCGGGCCTGCGCCGCCGCCCGGGTGGTGGAGTCGGCGAACCAGGCGCCCAGCGGCCCGACCCGCATCGCCGCGCCGTTGCCGCAGGAACCCTGCCCGTCGAACGCCGACGCGGCGGCCACCGGCCACGGCGTGCCGGCCCGGATCAGTTCGAGCAGCTCGACGGCGCCGGCGCCGTAGCGGCGGGCCGGGTCGTAGCGGGCGGCGAAGGCGGCGGCGAGGGCATCCCGGTCGATCGTGCCGGTGTCGGCCAGGCAGCCCACCACCGAACAGGCCATCTCGGTGTCGTCACTCCACGGCCACGGCCCGGCCGGCAGGCCGTCCCGCCAGGGCGCCACGCCCCGCCCGGGCACGAAGAACATCCCGCCCAGGGCGTCGCCGACGGAGAGACCGGTGAGACTGTCCCGGGCCAGGGCCAGCCGGGTGTCGGGAAACAGGGTGAACGTCATCGTCGTGCCAGCTTGCCCGGTGCGCGGGCCCTCCGCAACGCGATCAACTTGCCACGGGCAGTACGGTGCTGACGTGGCCACCGTGCTCCTGGTCGAAGACGACCACGTCGTACGCGGCGCGATGCTGCGTTCACTCAGCGAGCGGGGGCACGCGGTGCACGCGGTCGGCACGGCGCTGGACGCGCTGCGCCGGGTCGCCGCCGAGACCCCCGACCTCGTCGTGCTCGACCTCGGCCTGCCCGACCTGGACGGCTCGGACGCGCTGCGGATGCTGCGCGGCATCACCGACGTACCGATCATCATCGCCACCGCCCGCGACGACGAGCAGTCGGTGGTCCGGCTGCTGCGGGCCGGCGCGGACGACTACATGGTCAAACCGTTCACCGGCGCGCACCTGGACGCCCGGATCACCACCGTGCTGCGCCGGGTCGGCCGGGCCAGCCGGACGGTGCAGCCGGCGGTGCACACGGTGAGCGGCCTGCGGGTGGACGTGGGCGAGCGCAGCGCGGTACTCGACGGGGAGCCGCTGGCGCTGACCCGCAAGGAATTCGACCTGCTGGCGTATCTCGCCGCACGACCCGGCCGGGTAGTGTCCCGGCGGGAGCTCTTGGAGGAGGTATGGCGGCAGCCGTCGGTCGGCGAGGACCAGACCATCGACGTTCACCTGTACTGGCTACGCCGAAAGATGGGCGAGTCCGCGGCGAAGCCGCGCTACCTGCGCACCGTGCGGGGGGTGGGCTTCCGACTGGTGGCCCCGGACTGAGGCTGGCGCTGGCCTACCTCACGGCCGGCATGTGCGCGCTGGTCGCGCTGGCGTTCCTGATCCCCCTCGGAATGAGCCTGCGCGACGACGTCCGCGACGAGGCGCTGGCCGACGCGGCCCGGCGCAGCGCGCTGGTCACCGGAGCGTTGGCGGTCAGCACCGAACCGGCGGCCGTGCGGCGGGCCGTGGAGGCGACCGGGGACGACCCAGCGGGCCGGCCGGTGGTGCACGGGCTGGGCGGGGACGAGACGGCCGGCCGGGCCGCCGAGGCGAACCTGCAACGGGCCCGCACGGAGAAGCGGTCGGTGGTCACCGACGTCTCCGGCGGGGTGCTCCGGCTTGACCCGGTGGTGCTCGACGACCGGGTCGCCGTGGTCGAGGTGTTCGTCCCCGAGGCCGATCTCGACGAGGGCTCCGGCGGCACCTGGCTACTGCTGAGCGCCGTCGCGGTGGCCCTGGTCGGCGCCGCCGTGATCGTGGTGGACCGGGTGGCGGCCCGCGCGGTGGACTCCACCCGGGGGCTGGTCAGGGCGGCCCTGGCCGTCGGCGACGGCGACCTGGGCGTACGCGTCGAGCCGAGCGGCCCACGGGAGCTGGCCGAGGCCGGGTACGCGTTCAACCGGATGGCCGACCGGCTGGTCGCCTCGCGCACCGACGAACGGGAGCTGGTGGCGGACCTGTCGCACCGGCTGCGGACGCCGCTGACGGTGCTGCGGCTGGACGCCGAGGGGCTGGACTCCGACGACACCAGCGTCGGCTCGTTCACCCCGGCCGAGCTGGACCGGCGGCGCACGATCCGGCGCATCCGGCAGGCGATCGTCACCCTCGAGGGCGAGATCGACGTGCTGATCAAGACCACCCGCAAGGCGGTGGCCCACGAGGCCGGGCCGGCGGAGTGCGACGTCAGCGAGGTGGTCCGGGACCGGATGGTGTTCTGGGCGGCGCTGGCCGGCGACCAGAACCGGCCGCACCGGATCAGCGGCGCCCAGCTGCGGATCCCCGCGCCGGTGCCGCGCGCCGAGCTGGCCGCCGCGTTGGACGCGGTGATCGGCAACGTGTTCCGCTACACCCCGCAGGGGACGGCGTTCGAGGTGGCGGTCTCCCGCCGGGACGGCTACGTGGCGATCCGGATCGACGACGCCGGCCCCGGCATCGCCAATCCGGACCGGGCGCTGCGCCGGGGCACCAGCGACCAGGGCTCCACCGGGCTGGGGCTGGACATCGCCAAGCGGGTGGCGTTGCAGGCCAACGGTTCGGTGAGCATCGACCGGGCCCGGCTGGGCGGGGCCAGCGTGGTGATGCTGCTGGCCGACCCGGAGGCGAAGCCCCGGCCGGTCAACCGCTTCGGGCTGGTCGGCCGGATGACCCGGGAGGCCCGGGAGCAGAAGACCGGCGGGCGCCGGTGGCCCCGGCAGCGTCCCGCCGACGACTGACCACCACGACCGGGAGCGCCGTTCCGGCAGCCGAGACGCCCGGCGGCGAGGCGGGGCACCCGCTGGTTGTGGGGTGGCGCAAGTCTTCCTTAGATCCGGGTTAACGCGGGCGCCAGCGCTGCCGGACGCTGCCAGGATCAGGGAGAACCCATCAGCTCCACCGGTCTTGTCGCCCCTGACAACTGCCGGCCGGTGGAGCCCGAGCGCGCGGCGGGGGCACGGTCCCCCCACACCCGCTCCCGCCGCGCGCCCACCTCTCACCGACGGTCGTGAGGTGACCCGATGAGCCCGTCCGTGACCCGGCTGCTGCGCTGGGCCGCCGTGATCGGCGCGGGCATCGCCCTCACGCTGGCGCTCTGGCAGGACCCGGTGCTGGCCGCCCGGCCCGCGATCGGGACGCCGACCGCCGCGACACCGGTCGCGCTCACCGCCCCGACCGCTCTCGAACTGGCCGCCTCGGCGCCCTGATGCTCCGGCGGGGAGCGGCGCTGGCCGGCCGCCGGCGCGGCCGGCCGACCTGGCCCGGCCGCGCCCCGAAGGCTCAGCGCGTCCCGGTTGCCGACCAGGAGTCGATCTCGGCGCTGATCCGGGCCTTCTCGCCCGGTTCGAGGAACGAGGCGGTCACCCCGTCCCGGGCCAGCGCGGCCACCCCCTCGGGGCCGACGTCGAGCAGCGCGGCGGCCACCGCGTACTCGTCGTTGAGGGTGGTGCCGAACATCGGCGGGTCGTCGGAGTTGATGCTGACCAGCACGCCGGCGTCGACCAGCCGCCGCAGCGGGTGCTCCGCCAGCCGCGCCACGGCCCGGGTACGGACGTTGGAGGTCGGGCAGACCTCCAACGCGATCCGGTGCTCGGCCAGGTACGCCAGCAGCTCCGGGTCCTCGGCGGCGGAGATGCCGTGCCCGATCCGCTCGGCGCCCAGGTCGCGCAGGGCGTCCCAGACCGTCTGCGGGCCGGTGGTCTCCCCCGCGTGCGGCACCGAGCGCAGCCCGGCCGCCCGGGCCTGGTCGAAGTACGGCTTGAACTGCGGCCGGGGCACCCCGATCTCGGGGCCGCCGAGGCCGAAGCTGATCAGCCCGCCCGGCCGCTCCTCGAGCGCGATCCGCAGGGTCTCCTCGGCCGCCGGCAGCCCGGCCTCGCCCGGAATGTCGAAGCACCAGCGCAGGGCGATGCCGAAGTCGGCCTCGGCCCGCTTGCGGGCGTCCTCGATCGCCTCGCAGAACGCCGGGGCGGGGATGCCCCGGCGCACGTGCGAGTACGGGGTGATGGTCAGCTCGGCGTACCGGACCTGCTGGCGGGCCAGCTCGCGAGCCACCTCGTGGGTGAGGATCCAGACGTCCTCCGGGTCGCGGATCAGGTCCACGACGCTGAGGTACACCTCGATGAAGTGGGCGAAGTCGCGGAACGCGAAGTAGTCGGCGAGCGCGGCCGGGTCCGCCGGGACCGGGCTGCGGCCCTCGTGCCGGGCGGCCAGCTCGGCGACGATCCGGGGCGAGGCGGAGCCGACGTGGTGCACGTGCAGCTCCACCTTGGGCAGTCCGGCGATGAAGGTGGGCAGGTCGGTCACAGGTTCTCCTCTGCGCGGGCGCCGGTACGGGCGACGGTGAAGATCCGGCGGAACGGGAAGTACACCTGACCCTGCCGCACCGGGTACGCCTCGGCGAGGCGTACCCCCAGCTCGGCCCGGAAGTCCGCCCAGCCCGCGGCGTCCAGCGCGGCCCGGACCGGTCGCAGCGCGGTCCCCTCCATCCAGGCCAGCACCGGGTGGTCGGCGGCGGGGTCGGCCGGCAGCAGGTGCACGTAGACAGTCTCCCAGGCGTCGACCGCGCAGCCGGCGGCGGTCAGCGACGCGGCGTACCCGACGGCGTCGTCGACCGGGGTCTCGCGCAGCAGCGGCCCCAGCGTGGCGGCCCAGCGGTCCCGGCGGGCGACCTCGCGCAGCGCCCGGTGCGAGGGGGCGTCGAAGTTGCCGGGGACCTGGAACGCCAGCCAGGCGCCGGCGGGCAGCTCGCGGGCCCAGCGGGCGAGCAGCTCCCGGTGCTCCGGCACCCACTGGAGCACGGCGTTGCAGACGACCACGTCGACGTCGGGTGCGGGCCGCCAGTCCCGGACGTCACCGACGGTGAACTCGACCGGGGCGGCCAGGGCGGCGGCCCGGTCGATCATCTCCGGGGACGAGTCGAGGCCGCGGATCTCGGCGGCCGGCCAGCGGGCGGCGAGGCCGGCGGTCAGGGTACCGGGCCCGCAGCCGAGGTCGACCACGGCGCGCGGCCGGTCGGCCGGGACGCGGGCGACGAGGTCGTGGAACGGGCGGGACCGTTCGTCGCCGTAGCGCAGGTAGGTCGTCGGGTCCCACATCGCTGCCTCCAAACCGTACGTACGTCTTGTTATGACCCTACGGCCCCCGCTGCGGTCCGGCAAGGCGATCACTAGGCTCGGTCGGATGGAACAGCGCAGCTTCGACCGGCTCGGCCGGCGGGTGGGTGTGGTCGGCCTCGGCGCCTGGCAGCTCGGCGCCGACTGGGGTCGGGTCAGCGAGAGCGACGCCCTGGCCGTGCTCGCCGCCGCCGTGGACGCCGGAGTGACCTTCCTGGACACCGCCGACGTCTACGGCGACGGGCGCAGCGAGCAGCTGATCGGGCAGTTCCTGCGCGAGCGGCCCGGGCACGGCCTGACCGTGGCCACCAAGATGGGCCGCCGGGTGGAGCAGACGCCCGAGGCCTACACCCTGGACAACTTCCGGGCCTGGACCGACCGATCCCGGGCCAACCTCGGCACGGACACCCTGGACCTGGTCCAGCTGCACTGCCCGCCCACCGCCGTCTTCGCCGACGACCGGATCTTCGACGCCCTCGACGCGCTGGTCGCCGAAAAGCGCGTCGCCGGCTACGGGGTCAGCGTGGAGACCTGCGACCAGGCGCTCACCGCCATCGCCCGGCCCGGCGTCGCCAGCGTGCAGATCATCCTCAACGCGGTCCGACTCAAGCCCCTGGAGCGGGTGCTGCCGGCCGCCGCCGCGGCCGGGGTGGGCATCATCGCCCGGGTGCCGCTGGCCAGCGGCCTGCTCTCCGGCCGGTACGACGAACACACCACCTTCGCCGCCGACGACCACCGCACCTACAACCGGCACGGGGAGAGCTTCGACGTCGGCGAGACCTTCTCCGGCGTCGACTACGACCTCGGCCTGGCGGTCGTGCGGCGGCTCGCCCCGCTGGTCGGCCCGGACCGCACGATGGCCCAGTTCGCGCTGCGCTGGATCATCGACCAGCCGGGCGTCACCGTGGTCATCCCCGGCGCGCGCGAGGCCGCGCAGCCGCGGGGCAACGCCGCCGCGGCCGACCTGCCGCCGCTGACCGCCGCCGAGCGGGACACGGTCCGGACGGTCTACGACGAGCTGGTCCGTGCCCGGGTGCACGACCGGTGGTGAGCCGCGCCGGGGCGGTGCTCGCGCACCGGCCGGACGGGCCGCATGCTGACCGGAGGCCGGGACCACCGGCGCGGGTGAGGAGGAACCGATGAGGGGCTGGCTGACGCTCACCCTCGGGCTGCTGGCCGTGGTCGTCGGAGCGGTGTGGACGGTGCAGGGCCTCGGGTACGTCGGCGGCAGCGTGATGACCGACCACCGGATCTGGGCGGTGGTCGGCCCGGTGGTGATCCTGATCGGACTCGTGGTGCTCTGGCGGGGCCTGAAGGCCCGCCGGCGCACCTGACCCACCCGGGTGGCGAACGCGCCGGGCGCGCGGTGGGCCGGCACCGGGCCCGGACACGCGGAAAGCCCCGCGTCCCTGCAGGACACGGGGCTTCTCGTCGATCCGGGGGGCCGGATCACCCGGGCCGGCGGCTGCCGACCGGCACTACTCAGAGGGGGCGGACCTGCTCGGCCTGCGGACCCTTCTGACCCTGGGCGATCTCGAACTCCACCCGCTGGTTCTCCTCCAGCGTGCGGTAGCCGCTGGTCTGGATGGCCGAGAAGTGGACGAACACGTCAGCACCCCCGCCGTCGACGGTGATGAAGCCGAAGCCCTTGTCAGCGTTGAACCACTTCACGGTTCCCTGCGCCATGTGTATCTCCTTCTAAAACTGGCGGCCGAGCACGCCGTGCGGCCGATTGGCCGTTTTCGAGCAGCGGCGCCTGAGGCGGCCCCCACGAGGGAGACTTCTCTCAACCCACGCCATCTCGCAACAGCCGGGCCAGCTTAACCACGTACGCAAAAACTCTGCACAGACTACCGGACGAAATTCTCCGACATGTGACCTGACGGATGCCGAAGATCGCTGGGCGGGTGCCCGCGGCCGTGCGAAAGGCCCCCCACCCGTCGATGCGGTGGGGGGCCTTCGACCGGCTCGGACTCAGTCCGGCCAGCGGCCGGTCAGCCGTCGTACGCCGACCGCGCCGCCGCGGTCCACCGCCGCCCGGACCACCGCGAAGATGGCGCCCTGCAACGCCGCCGCGGCCAGGATCTCGCCCCAGCCACGGTCCTCGTCGGTCGCGCTGGGCGCCTCGCCATCGCCGGCCGTCATCGTCCAGACCTGCCGGAAGATCGCCCCGGCGACCGTACCCGCGGCCAGCCCGAGCAGCACCCCGACGGGCTTGTACGTGGCCCTGCCGATGCCCCTGCTCATCTGCGCCTCCCCCGGACGATCAGCAGCACCACGACCGCCGCCACGGCGCCGGCCGCCACCGTCGCCCACGGCATCGGATTGCGCCGGACCACCGCACCCTTCTCCGACGCCTGTGCCCGCGCCACGTCCGCCTTCTGCGCCGCCTGCCCGCGCATCCGGGCGACGGTCTGCGCGGCCTGCTCGCGCATCCGCTCCTTCGCCTGGCCGGCGGACTCCCGCAGCCGGGCCTTCACGTCGGCCCGGGCGGCCAACAACTCCATCGTCTCGCCCAGCTCCACCCGGGTACGCCGGATCTCCTCGCGGAGCGCCTCGGCGTCGCCGGTCCCGTTGCCCGTCATGCCCGTCCCCTGTCCTTCACCGCGGCGGTGACGACGTCCACGTCCGCCCGGAGGCTCTGCACCGTCGACGCCGGCACCGGGGGGACCGCCTGGCTGACCTGCTTCTTGCCCACCAGGGCGAGCACCCCGGCGACCAGGAAGAGCACCACCGCCACGATCAGGGCGGCCAGCCACGCCGGCATGACCAGGTCCAGCAGCAGAACCGCGGTGACGACCAGCGCGCCCAGCCCGTAGAAGGCCAGCGCCCCACCCCCGCCGAAGAGACCGATTCCGATCCCGGCGTGCTTGCCCTTCCGGGTCAACTCCGCCCGGGCCAGCGCCAACTCGTCCCGTACGAGGCGCGAGACCTGCTCGGTGGCCCGCTGCACCAGTTCGGCGGTGGACGGCTCGCTCCCGGTCCGGGACGTCTGTTGGTTCGCGACGTCAGCCATGCTGTCCTCCTTTCATCATCACCGCGCTGTATGCCCGGAGTCGCCGCCCGTCAATCCTGCGCGCAGTGACCAACCACATCTGACCGCAGGTGGACCCGCAACGTCCGGCGAAACGCGGAAGCCGGTACGACGAAGCACCCGCCGACGGCGCGCGAGCCGGTCGGCGGGTGCGGTGGGAGGGGGCTCAGCGGCGGGAGTCGGCGTGCTCGTCGGGGCCGACGAAGGCCTCGCTGCGGGCGTCGCCGTCGTGGCTGCCGCCGAAGACGCGGGCGTCGTCGGGCACCTCCGGCTCCTGGAGCCGGCGCACCGGCCGGCGGGGCTGCGCCCACTGCCAGGGCAGGGCGCCGGAGGCGTCGCCGATCTCGGCGCGGGTCCGGGGCAGGGCGGTGGGGCGGTGGTCCCGGATCCAGCCGACCAGGTGCTCGCGGACCAGGCAGCGCAGGTCCCAGAGGCTGCCCGCGTCGGCGGCGCTGACCAACGCCCGGACGGTGATCGTGCCGCCGGTCGCGTCGGTCACCTGGAGCACGCAGACCCGACCGTCCCACAGCTCGGTGCTCTCCACCAGGCGGCGCAGTTCCTCGCGCATCGCCTGCACCGGGACCGCCCAGTCCACCTCGAACTCGGCGGTGCCGAGGACGGCGGCCTCGGTGCGGGTCCAGTTCTGGAACGGCTTGCTGGTGAAGTACGAGGTGGGCAGGATCAGCCGGCGGTCGTCCCAGATCTGCACCACCACGTAGCTCAGGGTCAACTCCTCGATCCGGCCCCACTCCCCCTCGACCACGACCACGTCGTCGAGGCGTACCGCGTCGCTGAAGGCAAGCTGGAGGCCGGCGATGACGTTGCCGAGCAGGCTCTGGGCGGCCAGCGCGGCGACCACACCCACCACACCGGCGGAGGTGAGCACGCCGGCGCCGATGCCGCGTACGGCGGGGAAGGTCATCAGCATCACGCCGATCGTGAGCACCACGATCACCGCGATGGTCAGCCGGCGCAGCAGCACCACCTGGGTGCGGACCCGGCGGGCGTGCCGGTTGTTCGGCACGTCCACCCGGAACCGGGCCAGGGCGGCGTCCTCGATCGCGACCAGCAGCGCGGCGACCAGCCAGGCCACGGCGGCGACCACGGCCAGCACCAGGGCGTGCAGCACCACCTGCCGCCAGGGCGTGCCGACGGCGTACCCGGTGGTGAACCGGACCGCGAACTGGACGGCGAGGACGGTGCCGGCCACCTGGAACGGGCGGTGCGCGTGCTCGGTGAGCTCGGTCATCAGCATCGAGCCCCGGCCGAACCGCCGGATGACCCGGTGCACCACCTCGACCAGCAACAGGGCGATCGCCGCCGCGGCAGCCGCGGCGGCGATCGTCTCCAGGTAGTCCTGCACGCTCTCTCCCTCCGGCCGGGCTTCGGGCAAAAGCCCTATGGTGCCCGGTGGTTCCGGAATCGACCAGCTCAGACCTTGCGGTACCGGGACTGGAGGAAGCAGAACGTGCCGAAGGCGGCGATGCCGAGGGCGACCAGCACCAGCAGCGCCTGGCCGTAGGACTGGTCGCGCAGGGTGTGCAGCGCGGCGTCCAGGCCGCGGGCCTTCTCCGGGTCGTACTTCAGCGCGGCGACGACGATCAGCACGCCGGCGATGCCGTACGCGATGCCCTTGGCGACGTAGCCGGCGATGCCGAGCCGG
Organism: Micromonospora sp. U56; assembly: GCF_018070095.1. Taxonomy (NCBI): domain Bacteria; kingdom Bacillati; phylum Actinomycetota; class Actinomycetes; order Micromonosporales; family Micromonosporaceae; genus Micromonospora; species Micromonospora sp. U56. The sequence goes on along the minus strand of NZ_JAGPYL010000072.1, from coordinate 18,432 downwards.
CGGGCCACGGTGCGGGCCTTCGGGCTCATCTCGCCGGTCTTGAGGTGCTTCTCGAAGCGCTTGACCAGCCCGTAGATCACCAGACCGACGCCGATCGTGGCGAGCACCAGCCCGGCCAGGGCGACCACCAGCCGGCCGCCGCCGGAGGTCATCAACTTGCCGGTGAGCGCCTCCTGCTGGTCGGCGCTGTTGGAGCCGGCGTCCTTGAAGACCTTGAAGGCGGTCCAGGCGAAGTAGAGGTAGACGATCGTCCGGCCGGCGGAGGCGAGCCGCTCCCAGACGCGCTCCTTGCCCTGCTCGACGCGGTGCCCGACGGCCGCTTCCAGGCCCTGCCAGATGACCATGGCCAGCAGGCCGATCGCGATCAGGATGACCAGCGTCTTGCCCAGGGGCTGGGCGGCGATGGTCCGCAGCGCACCGGACTGGTCGCCGTTCTCACCGGGCTTGCCGAAGGCAATCTGCAGGGCGAGCCAGGCGAACAGCAGGTGCACGACCCCGTAGCCGATGAAACCGGCCCGGGCGAGGAGTTCCAGCCAGCGGCTGTCCGCGGTGCGGGCGGCGGTGGCTTCGGCGTTCCGGGTGAGAGACATGGCGCCACAATCTCCGAATGCGAAGATCCCCAAACGTGCCGCGGCGCCGCCTGAGACGCCGTCAGCTGCTGGTGTTGCGCGCCACGCGGATCTTGACCTGCTGGTCGGTGACGCTGTCCAGGGTGACCGCGAAGCCGCCCACCTCGGTGGCCTGCTGGCCGACGGTCAGGGAGAGCTGCTCGCCGGCGACCTCGACGGTGACCTGGTCGCCCTGGGCCCCGATCAGCTTCGCCTCGACGCCGAGGATGTTCGCCTTGGCGTCGACGCCCCGGTCGAAGGTGACCGTGCAGGCGTCCAGGCCGCAGTCGGTGTCGGCTCCCTCGGAGCTGCAGCCGGCCAGTACGGCCACGCCGAGGGCCAGGCCGGCGAGCAGGCCGGCAACGCGGCGGGTGGAGGTGGGCGGGGAGGTAGCGGATCGCGTCGTCACGCGACCAAGGGTACGAGACGCCGACGAGACCGGCACCGCCGCGTGATCATCAGCCGCCCCGGGCCCGCGCGTTAGGGTCCGGTCATGCCGTTCGACATCGCCCGGACCCGGGCCGCCTACCCCGCCCTGACCGAGGGTTTCGCCCACTTCGACGGTGCCGGCGGCTCCCAGACCCCGCAGTAGGTGATCGACGCGGTCAGCGGAGCGATGGGCACCGCGCTCGGCAACCGCACCCCCGCCTTCGCGCCCGGCCGCCGGTCGCTGGAGCTGGTCGACGCCGCCCGCGCCGCGGTGGCCGACCTGCTCGGCGCGGCGCCGCGCGGGGTGGTGCTCGGGCCGAGCGCGACCGCGCTGACGTACACGCTGGCCCGGACGCTCGGCGAGACCTGGCGCCCCGGCGACGAGGTGGTGGTCTCCCGGCTCGACCACGACGCGAACGTGCGGCCCTGGGTGCAGGCGGCCCGGGTGGCCGGCGCGACCGTGCGCTGGGCGGAGTTCGACCCGGCCACCGGTGAGCTGCCCGCCGGCCAGTACGCCGACCTGGTCGGCGAGCGGACCCGGCTGGTCGCGGTGACCGCCGGCAGCAACGCCGTCGGCACGATGCCGGACGTGGCGGCGATCGCCAAGACCGCGCACGCGACCGGGGCACTGGTCTGCGTCGACGGGGTGCACTCCGTGCCGCACGGCCCGACCGACCTCGCCTCGACCGGCGCGGACTTCCTGGTCACCAGCGCCTACAAGTGGTCCGGCCCGCACCTGGCCGCGATGGTGGCCGACCCGGCCCGCTGGGAGTCGCTGCGCCCGGACAAGCTGGTCCCCTCCTCCGACGCGGTGCCCGACCGGTTCGAGGCGGGCACCCCGAGCTTCCCGCTGCTGGCCGGCATGACCGCCGCGGTCGACCACCTGGCCGGGCTGGACCCGACCGCCACCGGCGACCGGCGGGAGCGGGTCCGGGCCGGACTGGCCGCCGCCCAGGCGTACGAGGAGTCGCTCTTCGACCGGCTGCTGGCCGGGCTGGCCGACAACCCCGCGGTGACCGTGTACAGGGCCGCCGCCCGGCGCTGCCCGACGGTGTCGTTCCGGCTCGCCGGCTGGTCGCCGGCCGGGCTGGCGGCGGCGCTGGGCGAGGCGCGGCTCTGCCTCTCCTCCGGCGACTACTACGCCTACGAGTACTTCCGGGCGATGGGGCTGCGGGAGACCGGCGGCGCGGTCCGGGCCAGCGTCTACCACTACAACACGGCCGACGAGGTGGACCGGTTGCTCAGCGAACTGCACACCCTGGCCCGGCGGCGGGAGACAATGGGCCGGTGAGCTTCCTGGTCGAGGAGAACCCCGCCAAGCACCGCTTCGAGATCCTGGTCGACGACGCGCTGGCCGGGTTCACGGCGTACCTGCCGCGCGGCGAGGTGCGGATCTTCACCCACACCGAGGTGCGCCCGGAGTTCCAGGACATGGGGGTCGGCGCCGCGCTGGTCCGGGCCACCCTGGACCAGGTGCGCGAGCAGGGCGGCCGGTTGGTGCCGCAGTGCCCGTTCGTGCGGGCGTACATCGAGCGGCACCCCGAGTACGCCGACCTGGTCTTCGAGCCGGCCTGACCGGCACCGGGTCACCTTCGTTCGCGACTGCGGGGCTCGCAACCCCGGCTCACTCCTCGCGCTCACCGGACCCGCCGCACGGCGCGACGATCGTCGCGCGGTGCGGCGGGGCGGAGTGGTCAGCGGGGGCCGGCGAGCAGTTCCGCGGCGGCCAGCGCGCCGGCCCGGGTGGCGCCGTGGGTGGCCACGTGCACCCGGCCGACGACCAGCTCGGGCACGCCCAGCTCGACCACGACCGCGTCCGGCCGGGCGGCGAGGGCCCGCTCGACGGCGGACCGCATCCAGTCGTGCCGGTGCAGGTCGCGGACGACCAGCACGACCGGCCGGCCGCCCGCCCCGGCCGTCGGGTCCGCCGGCACCTCGAACTCGGCGAACCGGGCGGTGGTGGTGCCGGGCCGCAGCGCGGCCAGCGGGGCGGCGATGCCCCAGGGGGTCTCCGGGCCGATGGCGATGTTGCGCGGCGGGGCGAACTCCACCACGTGGGCGGAGACGACCAGCGGCAGGGCGGTGGTGGCGCCGCTGACCCGCAGGGCCCGGCGCGCGGCGGCCAGGCCGACCGGCGAACCGTCGTGGGCCGGCACGGCCCACGCGGGACGGTCGGCGCGGGCGGCCACCGTCCACGCGGCGAGCTGACCGACCCGCTTGGCCGCCTCGGCGAGCCGTTCCTCGGGCAGCTCCCCGGCCATGACGGCGGCGACGATGGCGTCGCGCAGGTGGCGGGCGGCGTCCTCGTCGGCCCGTTCCCCGCCGACGCAGACCGCGTCGGCCCCGGCGGCCAGGGCGCGCACGGCGGCGCCGGCGAAGCCGTACCGGTCGGTGACCGCCCGCATCTCCACCGCGTCGGTGATCACCACGCCGGAGAAGCCCAGCTCCTCGCGGAGCAGGTCGCCGAGGATGCGGGGGCTGAGGGTGGCGGGCAGTTCCTCGTCGAGGGCGGGCACGAGCAGGTGCCCGGTCATCACGGCCTGCACCCCGGCCGCCACGGCGGCCCGGAACGGCACCAGCTCACCGGCGTCGAGACGGGCCCGGCTGGCGTTGATGCGGGGCAGGTCGTGGTGCGAGTCGACCCGGGTGTCGCCGTGGCCGGGGAAGTGCTTGGCGCAGGCGGCGACGCCGGCGGACTGCAGGCCGCGTACCCAGGCGGCGGTGTGCCGGGCGACCAACTGGGGGTCGGCGCCGAAGGACCGGACGCCGATCACCGGGTTGGCCGGGTTGTTGTTGACGTCGGCGTCCGGGGCGTAGTTGAGGGTGACGCCGAGCGCGGCGAGGTCGGCGCCGAGGTCCCGGGCCACCTCCTCGGTCAGCGCCGGGTCGTCGACCGCGCCGAGGGCGAAGTTGCCCGGGCGGGAGCTGCCCAGCGCCGACTCGATCCGGGTGACGTCGCCGGCCTCCTCGTCGATGGCCACCAGCACGTCCGGGCGTTCGGCGCGCAGGGTCGCGGTGAGCGCGGCGAGCTGGCCGGGGTCGACGACGTTGCGGGCGAACAGGACCACCGAGCCGAGCCCCTCGCCGAGCCAGCGGCAGACCCAGTCGGGCGGGGTGGTGCCGACGAAACCGGGCTGTAGGACGGCGGCCGCCAGGCCCGCCAGGTTGCGCTCGCTCATGCGGCCCCCGTACCCCCGTGTGGTCGTCCGACGGCCGGTCGCCGTCGCGGTGCTGCCATGGTCACACCGGGCCAGGAAATAGTCAATAAACCTTACTGTTACCGTCTGGCGCCCTCCGGGGCGGCGTGCGACAGTGCGGGAATGGATCTGTTGCCGCTCGCCGACGCCACCTCGCCGGCCGACGTCCCCGGCGTGCGCCTGCTCGGCGTGGTGGTCGGCGGCCTGCTGCTGCTCGCCGCCATCCGGGCCATGTTCGGCCGCCGCTGACTGATCCCCCGAGTCGGGGGTAGGGCATCCCTGGTCAGCAAGGCGCGACCGGCGCCCGGCGACGGCGAGGGGGAAAGATGAAGATCGGTTACTTCCTGTCCAGTGAGGAGTTCACCCCGGCGGAGCTGCTGGAGCAGGCGCGCGGCGCCGAACGGGCCGGCTTCGACGCGCTGTGGATCTCGGACCACTACCACCCGTGGGTGGACGCGCAGGGGCAGAGTGCCTTCGTCTGGTCGACCATCGGCGCGCTCAGCCAGGTCTGCTCGCTGCCCGTCACCACCGCGGTGACCTGCCCGACCGTCCGCATCCACCCGGCGGTGCTGGCCCAGGCCGCGGCCACCAGCGCCGTTCTGCACTCCGGGCGCTTCGTGCTCGGCGTCGGCTCCGGCGAGGCGCTCAACGAGCACATCCTCGGCGACGCCTGGCCGCAGACCGACGTCCGGCTGGAGATGCTGGAGGAGGCGGTCGAGGTCATGCGCGAGCTGTGGCAGGGCGGATTCGTCAACCACCACGGCAAGCACTACACCGTCGAGCACGCCCGGATCTACACCCTGCCCGACGCGCCCCCACCGGTCTACGTCTCCGGCTTCGGTCCCAAGGCGATCGACCTGGCCGCCCGGATCGGCGACGGCTACGTCAGCGCCATGCCCGACGCCGACATGGTCCGCCGGTTCCGGGAAGGCGGCGGCGGCGACAAGCCGTGCCAGGCCGGCTTCAAGGCGGCGTACGCCGACAGCGAGGAGGAGGGCGCGCGGCTGGCGTACGAGAAGTGGCCGAACGCCGGGGTGCCGGGCGAGCTGTCCCAGGTGCTCCCCTCCCCGCGCCACTTCGAGCAGGCCGCCCAGCTGGTCAAGCCGGAGATGATGAAGGAGTCGTTCGTCTGCGGCAACAGCGCCGACGCGCACCTGGAGATGATCGACAAGTACGCCAAGGCCGGCTTCGACGAGGTCTATGTGGCCAACACCGGACCGCACACCCAGGGCCTGTTCGACCTCTACCAGCGGGAGGTGCTCCCCCGACTGCGCTGATCACCGCCGCAACGGCACTGTCCCCGGGCGGCCGGGGGTCACGGCCGCCAGGGCGGGGCAACGCCGTGCAGGAGGATGCGGGTCAGCTCGTCGACCAGCCGCGGTGAGGGCTCCGGCGCGGGGCCGACGGGGTCGAGCAGGTGGCTGAGGACCAGGTCGTGGCAGACGCCGACGACCAGCGCGGCGACCGCCTCGGCGCTGGCGTCGGCCGCCACCCGGCCGAGCTTCCGCTCGGCGCGCAGGTAGCCGGCCAGCTCGGTGCGGAGCCCGCGCCCGGCACTGATCGGGTTGGGCAGCTCGGCCAGCCGGGCCAGCAGCTTGGGCTGGGTCAGCACCCCGGCCATGGCCGGCAGGATCGCCGCGTGCAGCGCCAGCGCACGGGTCAGGTACGCCCGCAGGTTCGCCTCGACCGTGGCCTCGCCCGGCTGCGGCGGGGCGCCCTCCAGCCCGGCCTCGGCAGCCCGCACGTGCGCGTGCAGCGCGTACGCGAGCAACTCCTCCTTGTCGGCGAAGTGGTTGTAGAGCACGCCGTCGGCGACCCCGGCCTCCCGGGCGACGTCCCGGACGGTCAGGGCCACGGTGCCCCGCCGGGCCACCAGCCGCCGGGCCGTGGCGATCAGGTGCTCGCGCAGGCTCTGGTCGCCGTCGCGCAGCGCGGCGGCCTTCCTCGGTGACATCACCGGCATCCTAGGTGTGGAGCTGCCAGAGAGCCGCACCAACCCGGAAGGTCAGCTCAGGTATTGCCGGTTGGCATGGGGGTCGAGCTGAGGACGGCGTCCACGACTGTGTCGGCGTAGTGCGGGGTGATCGGCTGGCCAGTGATCAGGAGCCGGTACCACAGCGGTGCGATGAGCAGGTCTTCGATCAGGTAGGGGTCGAGGCCGGCCACCTGCCCGCCCTCTTGCGCCGCGCGGATCCGTTCGCGGTTGCGTCCCGAGAGCGGGATGTGGATCTTCTGGTGGAGGATGGCGGCGAGCTCGGGGTCGTGCTGGGCCGATCCGACCACCCCGGCGAGGAGCCCGCGAAACGTGTCGTCGGTGAAGATCTTGGCTGCGGATTGGATCCAGGCACGCAGGTCCGCCGCGAGGTCGCCGGTGTCGGGGATCAGGAAGTACGGCTCGCCCAGGCGTTCGGTCAGTGCGTCCAGGTACAGCGCGCCCTTCGTCGGCCACCAGCGATAGAGCGTCGGCTTGCCGACCTTCGCGCGGGCGGCGATCGCCTCCATGGTCACGGTGGCGTAGGAGCGTTCCGCGCACAGATCAAGGGCGGCCTGAAGAATCACCGCTCGCGATCGCGCACCACCGCTGGCCCTTCCAGTCACAAGGCGACCGTACCACGGGAACGTAACGTTTCGTTCTTGACACGCCAGCCGCCGGATGCGTTAATACTCCCAATTGAACGTTACGTAACGTTACGTTTTCAACGTGTAGGAGAAGCTGTGACGTCATCGATTCTGCTCACCGGCGGGACAGGCACCCTGGGGCGCCTGGTCCTGCCGCTCCTGCGCGATGCCGGCTTTGAGGTGCGGGTCCTCAGCCGGCGCGGCGGCGAGTCCCGCACCGGCGTCGAGTACGTGAGCGGCGATCTGCTCAAGGGTGACGGGATCGAGCCCGCAGTAGACGGGGCCGAGATCATCCTGCACCTGGCAGGCGCCCCCAAGGGCGACGCCGAGGCGACCGCGAACCTGGTGCGGGCCGCCTCCCGAGCGCGGGTGCGGCACCTGATCTACATCTCGGTCATCGGGGCGGACCGGATCCCGCTGAGCTGGTTCAGCTCCAAGCTGGCCGCCGAGCGCGCCGTAGCCGGCTCCGGCCTGCCGTGGACGACGCTGCGTGCCGCCCAGTTCCACGAACTGACCCTGAAGACCCTGCAGGCGATGGCGAAGCTGCCGGTCATCCCGGTCCCGGGCGGAATGCGGTTCCAGCCGGTCGACGCGCGCGACGTGGCAGCCCGCTTGGTGGAGATCACGCTCGACAAGCCGGCCGGCCTGGTGCCCGACCTGGCCGGGCCCAATGTGTACGGAATGGCTGAGCTGATCCGCGGGTACCTGCGGGCGCGCGGCAGACGCCGGCTGATGATGCCGGTCCGGATGCCCGGAAAGGCCGGCCGCGCATACCGGGCCGGCGAGAATCTGACTCTCGAGGCGGCGGTGGGCAAGCGAACCTGGGAGGACTTCCTGACCGAACGGCTGCGATAGCACACCGATCCGTCGCGGTCGGCAGCCGACGCGCTCAGTGGCCATCCCGCACGTCCCATCCACGCGCCGTGGGCGGCGGGAAGGCCTCCGCGGTGAAGGGCTCATCCTCGCGCGGCCGGCTGACGCGTTCCCGCCGACCAGCGGCGCCCGGTTAGAGCTCGAAGAGGTTTGGAGGACACCTCGATGGGCGAGCCCGAGTTCGCCTACACGACCTGCATCAACACCACCCGCGAGCGCCTCTGGCAGGGGCTGGCCAACCCAGCCATCACCCTGCGCTGCTGGCGCGGGCTGACCTTCGACTCAGACTGGAGACCCGGCTCCACCGTGACCGTGCGCTACCCCGAGCACAACGTGACGATCGCCGACCCCGCCCAAGTCGTGCTCGAGTCCGATCCCTGCAGACGACTGTCCTACACCTGGCACACCTTTACCCCCGGAATGGGCGGCGGTCAGCGGGTTCAGCGAGGAACTCCTGGCCCGCTTCTCCGCCGAGCGCCGCTCCAAGGTGGCCTTCGACATCGAAGACCTCGGCGAGACCGTCCAACTGACCGTGACCCACGACGACTTCGCACCCGGCAACGCCGTACTGCAGGCCGTCACCAACGGCTGGCCACGCCTCCTGGCCGACCTCAAGACCTTCCTCGAAGAACGCTAGACCTACTTCGATCAGGCGGACCTGCAGCTCGCCGACGGCGTGCACGGTCCGCATCAAACAAGCAGGTGGATGGCGACCATTCCCCGCCACTCACCTCGGCGAGGCCAAGGCCCGGGTGCGATTGGATCTGGCCCCTCCTGACGGCGCTGCTGGCTTCAATGCCCGATGGCCCCACGGCGGCTGCCGTTATCCGTTCGGCCGGACACCGTCCTGCGCCGGCAGTAGCGGAGCGGGTCGGCTCCCGTGCGGGCACGGCTCGCCGGCTCTTGATCCGTCCCCCAGGTGGCCGCCGAGACCGACGTTGACCAGCGTCGGCATTCCGCATATGAATTCGATTGAGGAGACGGACGTGACGAACGACCCAAGAATCAGACAGGTATCGATGGTCAGCACCGGATCGGTGTCGATTCACCCCGAGCACGTGTCCGCCACCCGCAAGCCGATGTACTGGTGGTTGTTCACCTCGCGTCGCTGGACACCGCCGCTGCCCATCAACGTATACGTGATCGAGCACCGCGACGGGCTGGTGCTGTTCGACACCGGACAGGACCGAGCGTCGGTGACCGCCCCCGATTACTTCCCGGGCGGCATCACCGGAGTGATGTACGGCAGGCTTGCCCGCTTCGATATCGGCCCCGAGCAGACCCTCACCGCCCAGTTGGCGGCCATCGGCTACGACATCGGCGATGTCCACACCGCTGTCATCTCCCATCTGCACCAGGACCACATCGGCGGCCTGCGAGAGCTGAGCGGCGCCGAGATCGTGGTCAGCCAACGGGAGTGGAACACCCTCGGCAAGCCGCAAGCGGAACTGCGGGGCCTGCTGACCTCCCACATCGACTTTCCCGGACTGCGCTGGCGCCACATCGCCCCCGAGCCCCTTGCCGACCCCGCCCTGGCCCCCTTTTCCACCGGCCACGACCTGTTCGGTGACGGCAGCATGGTGCTACTGCCCACCCCCGGCCACACTCCCGGGTCGCTGTCGATGCTGGTCCGCAGGCCCGGCCGGACACCGCTGCTCATGGTCGGCGACCTGACCTATGACTCGGCTCTGCTGGAGCGTGGCCAGGTGCCCGGCGTCGGCGAGCGGCGCAAGCTGGCCCATACGACACAGCTGGTCAACGAACTCCGCCTGCGGAATCCCGGCCTGACGGTTCTGGCCGCCCACGACCCGGGCGCGGCCTCGAACCTCGTCGCCGCTGACCACAGTGAACCGATATGAAGTAACCCAAACATCTAAGAATCTCAACTTGAGGCACTGCGCCTTGCGCAATGAAAGGGCGTCCATGCGAACCACGACCAATGAGCGAGCGACAAGATTGGTAGACGCGCCGCCCGCACAGGTCCGTCTGTTGCTGATCGATGCGCGGGCAATACCCGGTTGGAACCCGGCAATCCGAGCCATTGATGGGCCCGCCGAAGCTCCCACCGGGGTCCAGTACGCCATCAAGGTACGCGGCGGACTCAGTGGGACCTGGGAATACACCCGCATCGACGAACGGCGCATCGACGTGACCTGGCGGGTTCCAGGGTTCCTGGAAACCGGCACCTGGCTGCTCGGGCCGCACGGAGGGGGCACGATGGTCACCCACCAATTCCAGCACCAGGGGCCCCTGGCCCACATGCTGAGCAACGCCTTTCGCGGGGTCGCCGAACTCCGCCTCGATCGCCTGGCCCAGCAGGTCACCAGTCCATGAAGTGAGAGCGGAACAGGGCGTCCTTCGAACACGTGCAACGACGCAGTGGCCGGCCGGCGCAGGTCTTGTCGGACCTGGCCGTAGCTCAGGTGGGCGGTGGGCCGGCCTCGCTATGACCTGTCGATGACCGTCTGCGCGAGCGAGCGCAGGGCGTGAATGGCGGTGCTGGGTTTCGGCAGCCCACCCAGATCTACCCTTGCGAGGACGTCGGGCCGCGGGAAGGCCCTGGTGAGGCCGGCCGGGGCGAGGCCGGGTACGGCCTACCCGGCGGACCGCAAATCACGCGAACGAACGCCGGGTCCACGTCTTGGCCTTGCCGTCACGGCCTTGACGGGTGCGGCGCCGGCCCGCCCCGCCGGTGCCGCCGCTCGCCCCGGACGGGCGGCGTGCCCCGTCCGGGCCGAACGAGGGGTCGGAGTGGCCCGGTGGCGGGCGTTCGGCGGGTCAGGCCGGGCGGCGGGCGGTGACCAGCCAGGCGGTGCCGCGCAGGCGTACCCCGTCGGGGCCCTCGTGGGCGCGCAGCGCGATCGGTCACCGCGGCGCGCGCCCGGCCCGCGGTGGCCGCGTCGACCCGGTCGAGCTGGTGCCGCACGGGTCCCCAGCCGGCGAGGAACTCCCCGGCGTCGGCCGCGTCGCGCCCCCAGAGCTGGGACGCCTCGGCCGGGACGCAGGCCGCCCCGGTGAGACCGGCGTCGGTGAGGACCCGCTCGACGACCGCCGGGTCGGCGAGGGAGAGCGGCTCGGCGACGCCCGTACCGTCGGTGCCCGGATGCGGCAGGTGGGCGGCCAGCGCGGCGAACATCCGCCCCAGGTCGCTGTGGCGGATGTCGTCGAGGCAGACGAAGGCGAGCCGGCCGCCGGGGCGCAGCGCCCGGGCGAGGTTGCCGAACGCGGCGACCGGGTCGGCGAAGAACATCACCCCGAACCGGCTGAGGACCACGTCGAACGCGGCGTCCGGCAGCGGGTGCACCTGCGCGTCACCCTGGATGAACCGGACGTTGCCCACCTGCTCCGCCGCCGCGCCGGCCCGGGCCCGGTCGAGCATCGGCGCGGAGAGGTCGATCCCGACCGCGTGGCCGTCGCCGGCCCGGCGGGCGGCCAGCCGGGTCAGCTGCCCGTTGCCGCAGCCGACGTCCAGCACCCGGTCGCCGGGCCGGACGCCCGCCAGCAGCGGAGCGTTGAAGCCGGCGTTCACCGCGTCGTAGCGGTCGTGGTGCCGCGCCCAGTGCCGGCCCTCGTAGCCGTTCCACGCCTGCGCCTGGTGGCTGTTGACGACGGTCTCCATCGAGCCTCCTCATTATGAACAGTTGTTCATGAGTACTCGTTCATGATGGGTGGGCGGATCGGGCGGTGTCAACGGTTTCGGCGCTGATCTCCTCGGGTACCTCCGGCCCTCGATGAAGCTGTCCATGCACTCGACGACGTTGCGCCGTGCGGCGCGGAGCCTCTTCGGCTGGACCGCGCTGCGGCCCAACCAACTCGCCGCCATGCGCGCGGTGATGAAGCGACGCGACGCCCTGGTGGTCCTGCCCACCGGCGCCGGCAAGTCGGCGATCTACCAGATCCCGGCCAGCCTGATCCCCGGACCGACGGTGGTGATCTCCCCGCTGCTGGCGCTGCAGCAGGACCAGATCGCCGCCCTCAACGAACGCCAGCGCCCGGAGCTGCGGGCGGTACGGATCAGCTCCGACGAGTCCCCGGCCCAGCAGGCCCAGGCAATCGCGGAGATCCGCGACGGCCGCGCCGAGTTCCTCTTCATCACGCCGGAGCAGCTCAGCAACCCCGACCGGATGGCCGAGGTCAGGGCACTGAAGCCGGCGCTGGTGGCGATCGACGAGGCGCACTGCATCTCGGCCTGGGGGCACGACTTCCGCCCCGACTACCTGGCGCTGGGCCACCTGATCGAGGGCATCGGCCGGCCGCCGGTGGTGGCCCTGACCGCCACCGCCTCACCCCCGGTGCGCGACGACATCATCGCCCGGCTGCGGCTGCGCGACCCGGAGGTGGTGGTCTCCGGGCTGGACCGACCCAACCTCTTCCAGGAGGTGGCGCACTGCCCCACCGACGACTACCGGTGGCGGCGGCTGGTGGCGCTGCTGCGCGACGACCAACGCCCCGGCATCATCTACGTGCCGACCAGGCGGGCCGCCGAGGATCTGGCCCAGCGGTTGACCGACGCCGGCTTCCCGTCGCAGTGCTACCACGGCGGGATGGCCACCGGCGCCCGGCACGAGCTGCACGAGGCGTTCCTCGCCGACCAGGTGCCGATCATGGTGGCGACGTCGGCGTTCGGCATGGGCATCGACAAGCCCAACATCGCCTGGGTGGTGCACATGGCGCTGCCCGACTCGCCGGACAGCTACTTCCAGGAGATCGGCCGCGCCGGCCGCGACGGCGCGCCGGCCCGGGTGCTGCTGCTCTGGCAGGCCGAGGACGTCGGGCTGCAACGCTACTTCAGCGGTGGCCTGCCGGACTCCACCGAGCTGCGCGACCTGGCCGCGCTGCTGCGCAAGGAGGCGCGAACCAAGAAGGAGCTGCGCGAGGTGACCGGACTCGGTCCGCGCAAGCTCGGCCAGTACCTGTCGCTGCTGGAGCAGATCGGCGCCGCCGAGTCGCGGGCCAGGCAGAGGATCGGCGCGCCCCGCTACTCCCCCAGGCCGGTGGAGGCCGCCGCGGCGGCCCTGGCCGAGGCGGAGCGGCAGCAGACCGTGACCCGGTCCCGCACCAACATGATGCGGGCCTTCGCCGAGACCACCGCCTGCCGGGGCCAGACGCTGCTGGCGTACTTCGGTGAGCAGATGTCGGAGGTCTGCGGGCACTGCGACAACTGCCACGCCGGCACCAGCACCGCCGACGACGGCGCGATCGGACCGTTCCCGGTGCACAGCCAGGTCCGCCACCCCGAGTGGGGGGCGGGACTGGTGCTCAACTACGAGGAGGACCGGATGACGGTGCTCTTCGACGAGGTCGGCTACAAGACGCTCTCCGTGCCCGTGGTGTCCGAGCAGGGCCTGCTGACGCTGGACTAGCCTGACCGGGCACCGGGCGCAGACGCAACGAAACGAGAGGGGCTCAGTCGTGATCGAACAGCCGGCGTACACCGGGTTCGGGTTCTCCGACGAGGAGTGGGGGCTGCTGGTCGGCCTGCCGCAGGCGGTCCTGACCGCGGCCAGCGCCGCGGAGCACGACGGCAGCCGGCGCACCCGCGCGGAGAACGCCGCCGGACTGGAGACCATCTCCGCCGGCCGCGAGTCGGCCAACCCGCTGGTCGCGGCGGTCGCCGGGGAGATCGTGTCCCGGGTGGGCGACCCGGAGGCCGGCGAGGAACTGCCGGTCATCGAGCCGGCCGACCCGCAGGCCCTGATCGACGACGTGCTGGCCCGGGCCGGCCAGGCGTCGGCGCTGCTGGCCGCCCGGGTGGACGAGGGCGGGGCCGGGGCGTACAAGCACTGGCTGGTGGAGATCGCCGAGCAGGTGGTCGGCGCCGCCCCCACCGGCGGCCTCCTCGGCCTCGGCGGCGACCAGGTCAGCGACTCGGAGCGGCGCTTCCGCGACCGGCTCTCGCACGTGCTCAACGACTGATCGGCCCCGCCCCGGATCCGCGCGCCCACCCGGTCGCGCGGATCCGTCGTCTCCGCGCTCTTCCGCAGGCAGGGCCGTCATCGACAATGGGCCGGACACACGCGGAACCACGGAGGCGGGAAAGATGCTGGACCGGAACGTCATCGACACGGAGGCGCTGCCGCCGCGCGAGCGGTTCGGCATGTGGCTGGACCTCGTCGCCCGCACCGCGTCGCCACTGCGGATGCGGTCCGCGCACGCCGACGACTTCACCGCCCGCGCCGAGATCATCCCCCTCGGCCCGATCCAGCTGGTGAACTACCGCTACCCGTCGCTGGACGCCGTACGGACCGCCAAGCTGGCCCGGCAGACCGAGGTGGACTACTTCCTGCTCGCCCTGACCACCACCGGCACCGGCTCGTCCGGGCAGGCCGGCCGGCAGAGCGTGCTCGGTCCGCGCGAGTTCACCTTCTACGACGGGTCGCGCCCCCACCAGGTCAGCCACGAGGGTGCCCAGGGCGGACAGCAGCACGCCAGCTCCGTGGTGGCCCTGATCCCGTACGGCGCGCTGCCGCTGCCCCCCGACCGGCTGGCTCCCCTGCTCGCCGGCCGGATGTCCGGCACCGAGGGGGTGGGCGCCCTGCTGGCCCAGTACCTGGTGCAGATCACCGCTCATCCGGAGCAGTACCACGCGGCGGACGCCGACCGGCTCGGCACGACCGCGCTCGACCTGATCGTCACCATGCTCGGCCGGCACCTGGTCGCCGAGGACGCGGTGCCCCAGGAGGTACGCCGTCGGGCGCTGCTCGCGCAGGTGCGCGGCTACATCCAGCGGCACCTGGGCGACGCCACGCTGAGCCCGCAGACGATCGCCGACGCGCACCACGTCTCCGTCCGGACCCTGCACCGGCTCTTCGAGACGGAGGAGACCACGGTGGCGTCGTACGTGCGTGACCTGCGCCTGGACCGGTGCCGCCGCGACCTCGCCGACCCGGCGCAGGCGCACCGGGCGATCCAGGCCGTCGCCGCCCGCTGGGGCTTCGGTGACAAGGCGGTCTTCAGCCGCGCCTTCCGCGCCGCCTACGGCGAGACCCCACAGGGGTACCGCGCGGCCCGGCGGGAACAGGCACGGATCGTCAACGACGCGGCATCCGTGGTCAACTCGACGTCGACATACTGAACCCGGGATCGGCGGTCGGCAGGCCCGTGCCGGCCACCGATAACGGGGGACCGTGGTGGCGCCCGTGACCTTCTTGTCACGGGCGGCCGCCCCGGTACCGCACGGACGGCCCGCCACCCCCGCCACCCCCGCCACCCGGCCACACCGACTCCGGCCCCGTCGCTCTTCCCCCCAGGACCGACGACGGGGCCGGTCAGGCCTCCTCCAGCAACTCCAGGACCGTCCGCTCGGCCTCCGGCTTCGGGGTGTCCGGCCGGACCGGCGCCACCACCCCGTCGTGGTAGAGGTCGACCACCCGGGGGTCCACGTAGGACGTCCGGGCCACCGTGGGGGTGTTGCCCAGCAGCTCGGCGACCTCCTTCATCACCCCGGCGACCGCCTTCTTCCGGGCGGTGGCGGACCGCTGCACGCCCACGGTGGCCAGCTCGGTCGCCGCGAGCACCGTCGCGTGCCAGGTGCGGAAGTCCTTGGCGGTCATCTCGCCGCCGCTGGCGCCGCGCAGGTACTCGTTGACCTCGTCGCTGCGCACGTCGCGCCACTGCCGCCCGTCCCAGTAGCCGAAGAGGCGGTCCTCCGCCCGCCGCCGCCGGCGCAGGTTGGTCAGGACCTGGCACAGCTCTGGGTCCTCGATCCGGCGGACCTGCTCGATGCCGCCCTTGGCCGGGAACTCGAAGACCACGCACCCGCCCCGGGAGCGGGCGTGCTCGGGGCGCAGGGTGGAGACCCCGAAGGTGGCGTCCTCGCCGACCGCGTACTGGTCGTTGCCGACCCGGAACATCCCCATGTCGAGCAGCCGGGCGACGGTGGCCAGCACCCGATCCCGGTTCAGGCCCCGCCGGCCCAGGTCGTCGGCGATCCGCGCGCGCAGGACCGGCAACCGGTGCGCGACCTCCAGCACGTGGTCGAACTTCGCCTCGTCGCGCTTGCGCCGCCACTCCGGGTGGTAGAGGTACTGCTTGCGGCCGGCCGCGTCGACGCCGGTCGCCTGGATGTGCCCGTTCGGGTACGGCGAGATCCAGACGTCCTGCCAGGCGGGCGGGATGACCAGCTCGCGCAGTCGGGACAGTTCGTCGGGGTCGCGGACCGGCTCGCCCCGGGGGTCGAGGAACAGCCAGCCCTTGCCGGCCCGGCGGCGACCGTATCCCGCCCGGCCCGGATCACTACGCCGCAATCGCACCGGAGACCCGCACCGCCTCTTCGGCCTCTTCCACCGCGGCGAGCACCCGGTCCACGGGCAGGGTCGCCAACGTCGGGTGGCTTCCTACCCCGGGCGGGCCGGGCCAATCGCGCGCGCCGCCCCACAGCACCCGGTGCCGGGGCCGGTCCGGCGGCGGACCCCACTCGGCCGGCGGGACCGGGCCGAAGAGCAGCACCGACGGGGTGGCGTAGGCGGTGGCGAGGTGGCCGACCCCGGTGTCGCCGCTGACCACCAGGCGGGCGTGGGCGACCAGCGCGGCCAGCTCGCCCAGGTCGGTCCGGCCGGCCAGGACGGCGGGGTCGGGCAGATCCGCCCCGGCGGCCACCCGGCGCGCCAGCTCCCGCTCGTCGGCCGAGCCGGTCACCACCACCCGGTGGCCGCGCTCGGCGAGGGTCCGGGCCAGGGCGGCGAAGCGCGCCGCCGGCCAGCGCTTCTCGGGGATCTTGCTGCCCGGGTGGACGACCGTGACCCCGGTCGGGGTCCGGTCCGCCGCCGGCCGGCGCAAGGCGAGGTCGGCGGGGTCGGCGGGGATGCCGTACCAGGCCAGCAGGCGGCACCAGCGGTGCACCTCGTGCTCACCGGCGCGCCATCGCGGGCCGTCCGGGTGGCCGGCCGCCGGGCAGCGGAACGCCAGCAGCCGGCCCGCGCCGGCCAGCATCCGGTGCGAGTCGGGCCCGCGCCCGTGCAGGTTGACCGCGACGGGCGGGGGCGGCCCCGGCGGGGCGCCCAGGCCGTCGGTGGGCAGCAGCCGGTCGACGCCGCCGACCAGGTCGACCAGCGGCCCGAGCCAGGCCGGCGCCGCCAGCGCCAGCTCCCGGTCGGGGTACGCGGCCCGCAGCGCGCGCAGCGCCGGTACGCCGGTGGCCAGGTCGCCCACGCCGAGGGCGCGGAGCACGAGGATCACGGGTACGAGGTCTCCTGCTCGGCGCAGACCACGATCTCGCGTACCGCGCAGCCGGGCGGCTGGGAGAGGGCGAACATCACCGCGGCGGCGGTGTCGGCCGGGTCGTTGAGCTTGGCCTCCGGGCCGGGCCGGTACTGCGGGTCACGCGCGTCGAAGAAGGCGGTGCGCATCCCGCCGGGGATCAGCAGCGTCACGTTCACCCGGCCGGCGAGTTCGGCGGCGAGCGCCCGGGTGAAGCCGACCACCCCGAACTTCGCCGCGCAGTACGCGGTGGCGTCGCTGACCGCCTTCACCCCGAGGGTGGAGGCCACCGTGACGATCCCGCCCCGGGACGCCTCCAGGTACGGCAGCGCCGCGCGGACCACCGCCACCGTGGCGAGCAGGTCGACCGCGACGATCCGTTCCCAGGTCTCCCGGGGCACGTCGGCGAGCTTGCCGGGCACGTCGGTGCCGGCGGCGGTGACCACCGCGTCGAGGCCGCCGGAGCGCTCGGCCAGCTGCCGGGTGGCGTCCTCGGCGGCCCGGGTGTCGGCCAGGTCGCACTCGACCCAGGGCACCCCGTCACCGGGGCGCTGCCGGTCCAGCACCAGCGGCCGCCCGCCGGCCCGGGCCACCGCGGTGACCACCGCCGCGCCGAGCCCGCTCGATCCGCCGGTGACCAGGACGGTCGGGCCGGCACCCGGTGCACTGCTCATCGCGCTCCCTCCGCCGTCGGACGCTGCGCACCGGCGGCCCGGACGACGCCGGTGGGTGCGGCGCGGTACGCCCCGGGGCGCTCGCCGCGGGCCGCCGCGATCATGTCGGTGGTGGAGCGTCCGTCCAGGTACGGCACCACCACCGAGTGCCCGCCCCAGCGGCGCAGCGCCTCGGCCTCCGGCAGGCTCGCCGGGTCGCCGCCGCCGGTGGCGTAGTCGCCACCCTTGACCCAGATGTCCGGGCGCAGCCAGCTCAGCACCGCGTCCGGGGTGGACTCGTCGAAGACCAGCACGGCGTCGACGCAGCTCAGCGCCGCGAGCAGCCGGCTGCGGTCGCCCTGCGGCACGACCGGGCGCTGCGGCCCCTTCAGCCCGGCGACGCTGGCGTCGGAGTTCAGGCAGACGATCAGGCAGTCGCCGAGCTGCCGGGCGGCCTGCAGGGTCGCCACGTGCCCGGCGTGCAGCAGGTCGAAGCAGCCGCCGGTGGCGACCACGGTGCCGCCGGCGGCACGTACCTCGGCCACCACCGCACCGGCCGCGGCGGCCCCGATCCGCTCCCCGCCGCCGCCCAGTGGCACCGGCGCGGCGGCGCGGACCTCGGGCGGCAGTGCGGCCGCCACTCCCCCGTCGGCCACGTACGCCGACGCCTCCGCCACCGCCTCCTGCACCGCCTCGGAGACCAGCGCGCCCCGGGCCAGCGCCAGGCTGGCCGCCGAGGCGAACCGATCCCCGGCCCCGCAGGTGTCCCCCTCGGCGTTGACCGGGGCGGCGACCACCAGCGGGGTGGCCCCGGCGTGGCAGAGCAGCGCGCCGTCACCGCCCAGGGTCACCGCC
>NZ_JAGPYL010000071.1:0-34874 GCF_018070095.1 Micromonospora sp. U56 | reverse complement strand
GGCACGCCGCGTCGATCGCGTCGGCCAGCTCGTCCGGCAGGGTCCCGACGTCGGGCAGGGTGGCCGCGACGGTCACCCGGCGGCCGGTGGTGTCGAAGCGACGTACCGGCCGGAACGCCGGCGTGCCGGCGAGCACCCCGGCGAGCTGGGTGTCGGCGCCCCTGCCCAGGGCGCTGACCGCATGGATGCCGGAGATCGGTACGGGCTCCCGCTCAGCCATCTGCGGGGCTGGTCAGGGAGGTGCGGAACACCGCCAGAGCGTCGTCGACGGTGCGGATCCCGGCGAGCTGGTCGTCGGTGAGGTCCAGCCGCCGGTCGTAGCGCTGCTCGACGAGGTGCACGAGCCAGGCGAGTTCCATCGAGCCGACCCGGTGCGGCACCTGGTCGACGGGTTTCGCGGTCAGTTCGGCGAGCATGCTCACCAGGTCAGCTCGCCCCAGGTCGGGCTGACCGGACATCAGCGGTTGTCGCTGGTCGACCCGGCGACCCGGTCGGCGACCATGCGGGTGAACTCGCCGACCGTCATCAGGGCCAGCTTCTCCGACTCGTCGTCGGCGAACTTCAGGCCGTACCGGTCCTCGACGCGGACGGACAGGTCGGCCAGGGCCAGGGATTCCAGGTCGACCCCGGACGGGCCGAGGGTGGTCTCGTCGTCGATCCCCTCGACGTCGTAGTTCATGTCCTCGAGTTGCTCGATGACGAAGGTGCGGACCTCGTCTCGCATGGCTTTAACCTCTCTTCGTGGGCGAGCTACCGGTGTCCGGTCGGGACACCGTGCACGTGTGGGTCAGCGCTGCCCCCGGCGGCCGGCCGGCGGTGGCGCGCCGGCTGCTGCGGCGGGCGGGGTGCACGCTGCTCGGCCGGGCGGAACGGGAGGTCGGGGTGGGCCGCCGGCCCGACGGGCGGCCCTGGGTGCGGGCCGGTGCCGTGTCGCTGCCGGTCAGCGTCAGCCACGCCGAGGGGGTGGTGGTGGTCGCCGCCCGGCGGGCCGGTCCGATCGGGGTGGACGTCGAGCGGCGTCGCCCGCTGCCCGCCCTGGCGCTGGCCCACCGCTGGTACGCCCCGCCGGAGGCGGCCTGGCTGGGCGACCTGCCGGACGCCGCCCGGGTCGAGGCGTTCCTGCTGCTCTGGACGGCCAAGGAGGCGGTCGGCAAGGCGTTGGGCCGGGGGCTGCGCGCCGGTGGCCTGCGCCGGCTGATGCCGGTGCCCGAGCACCCGCGCGAGCTGCTGCGCCCGCTGCCCGACCGGGCCGGCGTCCAGGTCGGCCACCCGGGGTGCGGCGCCGGGCTGGTGCTGGCGGTCGCGGTCGACGGGTATCCGGGCGCCGGCCCGGAACCGGCCGCCCACGGCGAGGTCGAGGTGTCGGTGCGGTTGGAGTAGCGGGCCGGTGCCCGGGTGTTCGCCGAGCGGGCCGGTCACGGGGCCGCCGCCCGCAGCGCGGTGACCGAGCGGACCAGCTTGCCGGTGGTGGTCCGGGGCAACTGGTCGACCAGGTGCAGGGTGCGGGGGCGCTTGTAGCCGGCGAGCCGCTCGGCGAGCAGCTTGTCCAGCACCTCCTCCGACAGCGGGCCGTCGGGCTGCACGTACGCGGTGATGCCGTCGTCGTACACGACCACGGCGGCGGCCACCCCGGGCAGCCCGGTGAGGGTGGCCTCGACCTCGGTGAGGTCCACCTTCATCCCGCCGACGGAGACCTGCGAGTCGAGCCGGCCCTTGACGGTGACCAGGCCGGTCGCCGGGTCGACGGTGCCGGCGTCGCGGGTGTGCAGCCAACCGTCGGCCCAGAGGGTGGGGTCGCTGAGGCCCACGTACGGCGATGCCGGGCAGCTCACCCAGAGTTCGCCGCCGGACTCCCGGACCTCGATGCCGGGGGCGGGGGCGATCGAGGGGCGGTGCCGTCCGTACAGGTCGGTGCCGATCACGCCGACCTCGGTCATCCCGTACATGTTGCCCAGCGGGACGCCGAAGCGGTCGGCGAACGCCTGCGCGGTGGCGGCCGGGACCAGCTCCCCGCCGGTGGTCATCCGCTTGAACTGCGGCAGCGGGCCGTCCGGGCGGGTGGAGGCGAGCAGTCCGATGTGGAAGGGCACGCCGAGCACCGTGGCCGGGGTGTCCTGGGCGGCGACGGCGGCCAGGATCGCGTCGCCGCCGAGCCGCTCCGGCGGGACCAGCTCCACGCCGGCGTGCAGGCCGTAGAGCAGGCCGCCGACCAGGCCGAGCACGTGCACCATGGACGGCAGCAGGATGATCCGCTCCCCGGGCAGCGCCACTCCGTCGATCCGGGTGTAGCGGCGCACCTCGGCGACCAGGTCCACCGCGGTGCGGCCGATCACCTTGGACGGCCCGGTGGAGCCCGAGCTGAGCTGGATCACCGCGTGGCCGCTGGTGGCCGGGGCGTCCGAGTGGGGCGTGACGCCCTCGGTGACGTCGACGAAGATCCGCAGCGCGCCGCCGCCGGTGCGCACCGGCGCGACGACCACCTGCGGGGTGAGCCGCTCCAGCGCCCGGTCCACCTCGTGGTCGGTGAGCCGGTGGTCGAGCAGCACCGCCTGGGCGCCGGTGCGCCAGGTCGCCAGCAGGTTCACCACGTACGCCAGCGACGGCGGCAGCCGCAGCGCGGCGGCGCCGCCGGGGCGCAGTCCGGCCGCGGCGAGACGGGCCTGTGCCTCGCCGACCAGGCGACGCAGGGTGCCCCGGTCGACCGGCTCCGGCAGACGAAGACAAACGTCAGTTGAACGGCCTGTTAAAAATATTTCGTCAACCCAACCCGGGTCTGTCGCCGTAGAATCTTCCGTCGGACGATCCATGGTCACTGCCGCCCACCGCCCAGCGTCAAATAGGGCGCAATCCGCCCATCAGGTGCGTCTTTCGGGGTGCTGTCGGAACCCTACGACACGCCGGAAACCCATTGCTAGATGCAAATGGCTAGATCAGAAAGAGCGGCCGGCCGGATTGCCGACAATCGATCGGACAGGCAGGATCAGGCGCGTCCGCTGGGTCGGGACAGCGCTGGCTGGGCCGCCGGGCGCCCGGAGTCGAGACGAGGCGCCGCGGCGTCCGGTGACCGCCTCGGGTTCGGCCTTTCGGCCTGGTCACACACCACTCAGTGACGGAGCACGGCCCGGATCCCCGAGATGTACGCCCCCGGCCGATCCGCCGGAGCGGCGGCGGCGCAGCGAGCCCGACGCCGCCCACCCCGCCGGTCGCGACAGGACAGCCGTCACTACGGCGCGACATACGGCACGGCACGATCTGGACAGTTGTCGCTGGAAGCGGACGTGTCGGTCCTCTACTGGAAATATCCGTACGCTCATCGGGCTTTTCAACGCTCCGGCCTCAGCGGAATCCGCGTGGAAATCAATGACGGAATGACGACAGCCGGGAGAGCGAGCAGAACCGTCGGCATGAGTGATTCCCGGGGGTGCGGTGACACGAGCAGGCACGTTGGGCTTGTCAGAGATAGTTGTGGCGCGGATGATGTGAGGCCACCACATGCCGCACCCACGGGGGGAGGTGGTGGGGATGGCAGCCGCGGAGGCATCTGTCGCACACCGCGCCATGGACGGCCGGCGGTTCCGGCTCAACGGCCCACTCGACTTCAGCGCGCCGTTCACCTCGGTGGTAGAGCTGGCCATCGCCGGCCGGCGGCACGAGTTCACGGCCGGCTCGGTCGGCCTGGCCGACGAACTGGCACAGGCGCTCGGCGTCGACGACTTCGACGAGAAGCTGTCCTATCAGGGCGGCACCCTGTTGACGGCGCGCGCCCGGTCGTACGACGCGCAGATCCGGTTGACCGAGGACCGGCTGGTGGCGGCGTGGCGAGGGCGCCGGTACTGCTTCCTCACCCAGTTGTACGGCGCCTCCACCGCGCAGCTGCTGGCGATGCTGCGGACCCTGCGGATCACCGAGCACGACGACGGCGTCATCGTGCGCCCGGACACCAGGGCCGGCAGCCGGTTCGCGGCGCCGGCAACCGTGCTCAAGCAGGTGCCCGGGCTCGGCCTGCTGGACATGACGCCGCTCACCGCGGAGCGCACGCGACAGTTGCCGTCGTGGCGAGGGTTGCGGACCCGGGCGGGAGAACTCTTCCGGGACACGCTCTCGGACGGCAGGCCCTACTTCGTGCTCGCCGCCGCGGACACCTGGGTGACCGTGCTGCCACTGGCCGACACGGTGCTCGACCGGGTACCGGACCTGGTGGACGGGCTACGCGTCCAGTCGGCCGGGTAGGTCGTCGTGTCCGCTCTGGTGGCCAGCGTCGCGACGTACACCGTGCTGCTCACCCTGCTCCTCGCCTGCGGTGAGCACCTCTCGAAGCCGGCGGCGCTGTCGACGGCGCTGGCCGCCCACCGGGTGGTTCCCGCGCCGTCCACCGTCGCGGCGGTGGTCATCGCGGCCGAGGGCCTGCTCGGCGTGGCCGGAGTGGTCGCCCTGCTCCGCGACGACGGTGGCCGGCTGCTGGGCGTGGTCCTGGCCGGCAGCGTCGCGCTGCTCGCCACCTACGCGGGTTACGGCCGGTACGTCCGGTCGACCGGGCGGGCCGTCCCCTGCGGGTGCTCGCGGGTCGAAGTGCCGATGACCGGCTGGGTGGTGGCGCGCGCGTCCACGCTCGCCGGCCTGGCCCTGCTCGGATCACTTCTCTCCGGCGCGGTCGTGCCGGTGGGGCGGGCCGGCACCTCACTCACCATCGTCCTGCTCGCCGCGGCGACGTTCACCGCGCTGCTGGCGCACCTGCCCGCCGCGATGCACGACCCGACCCCGGACCGGCCGGCGGCCGGGGTGACCCGAGGAGGCGTACCCGGATGAGTTTCCAGACGAGCGCGCTGATCCTGAGCTGGATCGCGATCCTGCTGCTGGCCCTCGTGGTGTCCGGCCTGGTACGTCAGGTGCACGCCCTGTCCACCGGCACCGTCGGCCGCCCCGGGTCCGTCGGCCTGCGGCCCGGCTCGCCGGCGCCCCGGTTCCGCGACCTGGCACCGCCGTCCCCGGCCACCCTGGTCCTGCTCTTCCTGGATCCCGGCTGCGCGACCTGCGACCAACTGCTCGACGCGGCCGCCGAACAGATCCGACGGACCGACGTCGTGCTTCGGGTCCTCTATCGCGACACCGTCCCGTCACGAGCGGCGGACCTGCCGCTGACCGTCCTCGGCGAGCAGGCGGACCTGTTCGACCGGTACGACGCGATCGCCACCCCGTTCGCGGTCGTGATCGACGCGACCGGCCGGATCCGACGGTCCGAGCCGGTCGGCTCCGCGGTGGCGCTGCGCCGCCTGCTCGACGAGGTCGACAACCTTTCCGGCGACGACACCGTCCACTCGATTCGACGGGGAGGCACGCGATGACCACCCTCGACGCGGTGCCCGCGCTGCGGGGATCGGACCCGGGTACCGGCACCGCGTCCCGGCGGCTGCCGCGGGTGGGCCGGACCAGGAGTGACCTGACCATGTCCTGGGCGCTGTCCCGCCGCACGCTGCTGCAGGCCGGCACCGCGCTGGGCATGGCCGCGCTGAGCATCTTCCCGGCCGCCCGCCGCGCCTACGCCGACGGATACGACATCTACGGCAGCTGCCCGAGCTACGCCAGCGACCAGAACTGTTCCCCCGGCTGCGGACCGAGCCCGATCTTCGCCGCCGCCTGCAACACCAGCGGGACGCACACGGGCTTCCACAAGAACGACGGCACCACCTGGAAACTGCGGCCGAACCAGTGCTACGCCGGCACGTACGACGGCTGGCTGTGGCGCTACCAGGGCGCGTGCGGCGCGTGCGCCTGCTCGGTGGAGCGCCGCTGCCACGACGGGTACCGGCAGACCAGCTCGGGCTGGGTGAGGTCGATCTGCCGCTGGAACACCGACTGCGGTTGCCTCACCTCGGTCAGCTGGCCCACCACCAGGCGTGGCCAGGCGGGCCCGAACGTCTACACGGTGCAGCACCTGCTGACCGCGTGGCACTACTCCACCACTGTGGACGGCAGCTTCGGCAGCGGCACCGAGACCAGGGTGAAGCAGTTCCAGTCGGCCCGGGGAATCCCGGCGACCGGGGTCGTCGACGCCCAGACCTGGCCGGTCCTCGTGGCCACCGTGTCGGCCGGCGGAATCACGCTGAGCCGGGAGGTCGACTCCCGGCCGCGGCTGCCCATCGTCGGGGCCACCGTGCACCGTCCGTACGCCGGACACGTCGTGCGTGGCGTGCAGCGGCAACTCAACAAGCACGCGTACGGGCTGGCCGTCGACGGGGTCTTCGGTTCGGGGACGGACTCCGCGGTACGGGACTTCCAGCGGCAGAACGGGCTCGCCGTCAACGGCGTCGTGGGACAGAGCACCTGGCGTACGCTCACCGGCGGCGCCGTATGACGGGTCAGTCGCCACCCGTACGACCCGTTCGGCGGCTGCGCCGCTGGGCCACCGACCCGCTCGTACCCGTCCCGCTGTTCACCGCCGGCGCGCTGCTCGCCGCCACCTCCGGGCACGTGCTCACCTGGGCGGTGGTCGGCGGGCTGGCCGGCTACACGCTCTCCGGCTCGGTTTGAACCCGCAACAGCGCGTACGCGCTGGCCTCGCCCGGGCGGCGAGATCGGAATCCGCAGGGAGAGCTCCTCACCCTGTTCGTCCTGGGGCTGCTCGCCGGTGGCCTGCTCAGCGGGGTGGTCCTCGGGACGCTCTCCGGGCTGTCGGCGCCGCTGCCGGTGTCCTGGCGGTACGCGGCCGTCGTGGCGGTGGCACTGCTGGGAGTGCTCCGGGACGCCAAGGTGGTGAGCATCCCGCTGCCGCAGAATGCCCGTCAGGTGCCGCAGGACGTGCTGCGGCCCAGCCCGCAGCGCGGCGCGCTGCGATTCGGATTCGAACTCGGCACCGGCGTGCGGACGTACCTGTCGGCCACCGCCCCGTACGTGCTCGCGGTCGCGGTCCTGCTCGCCGGTCAGCGCCCGCAGCTCGCCGCGCTCGCCGGTGTCGGTTTCGGCGCGGGGCGCGCCGTCACCCCGCTCATCCGCCGCGCCTCCGGGGCGGTCGAGGGCTGGGACGCCGACCTGCCCGCGCGACTTCGCACCATCACCGTCACCGGGTGCGCCGCCCTCGCCGCCACCTTCGGCCTGCTCTTCCTGCACCAGGTGTAGGGGCCACGGCAACTCACCCCTCACTGCTGAGCGTTGAGAAATCCGACGGCGGTGGCGGTCCACCAGCCGGCCTGGGAGGTCACCATGACCAGGGTCGCCGCCAGCAGGACCCCGCGCGGTGGGGCGTTTCCGTCCAGTTCCGCCAACCGCTCCTGCACCTGCCGAGCGAAGAGGCCATTGATCGCCACGGCCAACACCGCGACCAGCTTGACGACGGTCCAGGGTGCGGACGTGTCGGGGGCGAGGACCACCCCGCTGGCCGTCAGGCCACCCAGACCGAGCCAGACCGGCGTGTGGACGCCGTACGCGACCTGCATCACGGTCGCCAGCTCCCGGCGTCGTAGCAGCCACATCAGCGCGAACCAGTCCAGCGTCAACACCGCGCCGAAGCCCAGCACCATCGCGGCGAGGTGGGCGAAGAGCGCGACCTGCCGGACGCTCGCACTGGTGCGCAGGTGCGGGGCGACAAGGAAGATCGCCGTCCAGACAACCAACAGGGCCAGGAGCCAGCACGTGGTCCGGCGCCAGGGCCGGGAGCGGCGCAACCGGGCGACGGGGGCGCTCCCATCCAGAGCTGACATGGCACTCTCCGCAGGTCGGAACCGTCGTACATCGGGGTGTCCCGATGGGGTTGCGCGCTTTCCGGGTACGCCCCGTCCGGCCCACCGGCCGGGGGGCGGGGTCGCTGGATGACGCCGGAGGGCGTGGGCGGGCCGTGCACCGCGCCGGCCCGCCCACCCGACGTCCGTCGACCGCGCCGTCAGCCCTTCGCGATCCAGCCGGTCATGATGCCCATGACGTTCTCGTGCGGATGGTCGGCGACGTAGTGGGCCGCGACCTCCAGGACGTCACCCCGGCGGATGGTCGTGATCGGAGAGCCGGTGCAGGGTGGGGCGCTGGAGATCTCGGGGTTGCCGTGGGGGTCGATGAACTCCGGTGAGCCACCTGACACCACGGTGACCGCGCATATTCGTTGACCCGTGGTGACGTTGGTGGTCGTGATGGTCCTGCCGCCGTGGTGCAGGTGACCCTTCAGGTAGACGATCCGACCGTTCACCGTCGACGTCCACCGTGCGGTCCGGGTGGTACTTCCGGCGGGGACGTCGAAGGTGGGGTTGAGGCAGCTGACCACGTCCAACCACATCGGGGTGACCGGCGTCAGTCGCCGCGCGGCCTCACCGGTGACGTAGGTGTACTCGAGGGAGATGTAGACCCTCTTCTCCTCGTGAGCGTGGTTCATCAGGTCGTACACCATGCTCCAGCGGTCGCCCGAGTCGATCCGCATGCCGTAGCCGGCGGGCAACGTCACCGGGGTCCGTTCGTTGCCCGTCGAGAACACGCGTTTCGGACCCAGCCCGCCGAGACGGCACACCAGGTCCGGCTCGCCGAACTGGCCGATGACCGCGTGGTGCAGCATCGGACCGGTGTTGACGTTCGCGTTCCGGCCGTCCTCGTACACCAGGTTCGGCTTGATCGCCGTCACCATGCACTGCACGCACGGCTTGGCGATGTTGAGGTCCAGTCGGTTCCCGGTGGTCCCCATCTCGTCGTGGGTGTGGCCGGTGGCGGCGGGAAGAGTCCACGGACCGTACCGGACGGTCCTCGTCTCAGTCGCGTCGACCTGCTGCTCGCGACCGTCCCCGGCGCTCGCCACCGGGATGTCGACGACCGTGGTACCGGCGACGGCGACCGCGAGAGCCACTGTCAACGTCAGCCTACGGACAGACATCACGTCCTCCTTCGGTTGGCTGCTCCCAAACGGCGCCACATCCGGACATATATGGCTACTGACCGTTCGGTAACTGCCTGCTGACAGGATGACCAGCGCAGCGATTGATGTCAATGGATGGCGAGCCGGCTTCCGGGTTGCACCTGGTGCGGGGCAGGGTGCTACGACAGCGCCGCTGACGGCAGGCACCGGGTGCCTCGCTCGCACCCGAGCCTGAAGTCCTGCCTGCCTACGGCCGATCCTCGTCCACCGGCAGCCCGTGATGGCGGGCGAGCGCCAGCAGGGCGACGCACAGCTGCGGTACGGGCAGCGGCGTCACCGGACCGTCGAACCAGCGCGCCATCGCGGTCCCGCCGACCACGCTCAGCATGAAACGGGCGAGTTCGTCGGCGACGGCCGGGCGGTCGGCGAGGCCGAAGACGTGGCCGAGCGAATCGGTGGCCCACTGCCGCAGGGCCAACCGGTACTGCCGCAGCTCCGCGATGGCCGCGGCACCCATGCCCTCCTCGAGCATGCCGAGACCGAGCACCAGCCGTAGGTCGTGTGGATGATGCTCGAACGCGGCGCCGGCGCCGTCGAGGAACGCGGTGAGCCGCTCCCGCACCGTGTCGCCGGCCGGCCGGGTCCCCGGGAGCGAGCCGACGAGGTCCTGGCGGGCCCGGCGGAGCACGGCGAGGTAGATCCCGTCCTTGCTGCCGAAGTGCCAGTAGATCGAGCTGACCGGTGCCCCGGAGGCGGCGGAGATCTTCGAGATGGAGGTACCGGCGTAGCCGAGCCGCGCCATCAGTGCCGTGGCCGCGTCGAGGATCGCGTCGCGGGAGGGCACCTGGGCGCCGTGGAGGGCGGCGTCCTGCATGGCCCCGAGCCTAGTGCCGCGGCCCTGCACCGGCCTGCTCCGCCGGAGCGTCACCTGATCCGGATCGGCGACCGATGGCACCGTCCTCAGTGCGCGCCGCCGAGGTTGAGCACCACGACGCCGGCGATGACCAGGCCGACGCCGACCACCTTGGTCACGCTCAGCGGCTCGCCGAGGAAGACCGCGCCGATGGCCACGATCGCCGCGGTGCCGAGCCCCGACCACACGGCGTACGCCACCCCGACCGGGATGTCCCGCACCGCCAGGGCGAGCAGCAGGAACGCCGCCAGGTACGCCCCGGCGAGGCCGAGCGTCGGCCAGAGCCGGGTGAACCCGTCGGTGGCCTTGAGCAGGCTGGTGCCGAACACCTCGGCGGAGATCGCGAGCAGCAGGAACAGGTACGCCATGCCCGCGATCCTCCGCCATCCCGGCCGGCGCCGGGTCACCTCCGGGCTGCGGGGGGCCACCGCTCGGCGACCGGCGTCGACGCGGCCGTGTTCCCCTACCGGGGGCGAGGTGCCGGTCACCGAACCTCGTGCCGAAAGTTCGTCACAAGGACCGAGTACGGTGCGCTCGTGCAGCTGCGATACAACTACCGGCTCTACCCGGACACCGCTCAGCGCAAAGCCTTCGCGCGGTCGTTCGGGTGCGCCCGGGTGGTGTTCAACGACGGGCTGCGGGCACGGCAGACGGCACGGGAGAACGGTGAGGAGTACTTGTCGGACGGCGATCTGTCCAAGCAGGTCATCACCCGGGCCAAAGCCACGCCCGATCGGGCGTGGCTGGGCGAGGTGTCGTCGGTGGTGCTGCAACAGGCCCTCGCCGATTTGAACGTGGCATACCGCAACTTCTTCGCCTCGATCTCGGGCAAGCGCAAGGGCCGCAAGCTGGCGCCGCCACGGTTCCGGTCCCGTAAAGACAACCGGCAGGCCATCCGGTTCACCAAGAACAGCTGGTTCAGAGTGCTGGACAACGGACGGCTGCGGCTGCCGAAGATCGGCGATGTGCCCCTGCGCTGGTCGCGTCAGCTTCCGGCGGACCCGTCATCCGTGACGATCATCAAGGATGCGGCCGGGCGGTACTTCGCCTCGTTCGTCGTGCAGACCACCGACGAACCCCTGCCCGAGACGGACTCGGAAGTCGGCATGGACCTGGGACTGACGCACTTCGCAGTGCTGTCCGACGGCACGAAGATCGCCGCGCCGAAGTTCCTGCGCCGCGCGGCCCGCAAGCTCAGGCGGTTGCAGCAGGACCTGTCTCGCAAGACCACGGGATCGAATAGACGCAAGAAGGCCGTCGTGAAGGTCGCCAGGGCACACGCCCGGGTGGCCGACACCCGGCGAGACTGGCAGCACAAACTCTCCACGGCGATCATCCGCGACAACCAAGCGGTGTACGTCGAGGACCTGTGCGTGGCCGGTCTCGGCCGGACCCGGCTCGCCAAGTCCGTGCACGACGCGGGATGGGCCAGCTTCACCGCCATGTTGGAGTACAAGGCCGCCCGGTACGGGCGTACCTTCGCCCGGGTGGACCGGTTCTTCCCGTCCACCCGCATGTGCTCCCACTGCGGCCGGATCAACGACAAGATGACGCTCGACGTCCGAGCCTGGACCTGCCCATGCGGGTCAACCCATGACCGGGACGTCAACGCCGCCAGAAACATCAAGGCCGCCGGACGGGCGGACTTCAACGACCGTGGAGCGCGGATCAGACCAGCAGCGATGCCGGCACCGCGCGGCGAAGCGGTAATCCACCCAGACGCCGCATGTTCCACCCGCAGCGTGCAGGGAATCTCCGTCCGTCAGGGCGGAGAGAACGTCAATCCCCCGCCGCTCTCGGCGCCGGTGGCGCCCCGCGCAGCACCAGCGCGCTGTTGAACCCGTCGAAGCCGCGCGCGCCCACCAGGGCGACCCGGTGGCGCGGCTGCCGGGGCGTACGCAGGAAGTCCAGCTCGCAGCCGGGCGCCGGCTCCCCAGGGCCGGCCGACGCGGGCAGCTCGTCGTGCCGGAAGGCGAGCAGCGCGGTGGCCACGTCCAGCGCCGACCCGCCCTGGTGGGCCCGGCCGGTCAGCGGCTTCTGGGTGGTCACCGGCGGCGGCCGGTCACCGAAGACGGCCCGCAGCGCCTCGGCCTCGCCGCGGTCGTAGCGGGGCACGCCCAGCGCGTCGGGCAGCACCACGTCCACCTCGTCGGCGGTGACGCCGGCCCGGTCCAGGGCCAGCCGCATCGCCCGGGCGTACTGGTCCGGGTCGCCGGCGGTGTCGGGGCCGGTGTGCGCGGCGTCGTGGGTGGCCCCCCACCCGCTGACCTCGCCGTAGATCCGGGCGCCCCGGGCCAGCGCGTGGCCCAGCTCCTCCACCACGAAGACCGCCCCGCCCTCGGCGGGCACGTACCCGCCGGCCGAGCGGTCGAACGGCCGGTACGCCGCCTCCGGGTCGGCGACGTCGCTGAGCAGCCCGGAGCGGAGCTGGCAGGCCAGCGCGTACGGGCTCAGCGGGCACTCGGTCGCCCCGGCGATCACCACCGGGGTGCCCCGGCGCACGGTGCGCACCGCGTGGGCGAGGCTGTCCAGGCCGCCGGCGGTCTCGGCGACCAGCACCCCGCACGGTCCCTTGAACTGGTGGTGGATGGAGAGCTGTCCGACGCTGGCGGCGTAGAACCAGGCGATCGACTGGTACGCCCCGACGGTGCGGGTCGACCCGCCCCAGAGCCGTTGCAGCTCCCGCTGCCCGAACAGGTTGCCGCCGGACGAGCTGGCCAGGGTGACCGCCCACCCGTACGGATCGGGGGCCCGCTCGGGCAGGCCGGCGTCGGCCAGCGCCAGCCGGGTGGCGGCGAAGCCGAGGTGGGTCCACCGGTCGGTCTGCACCAGCTGCCGGTTGTCGGCGTACGCCGCCGCGTCGAAGTCGGCCACCTCGCCGGCGACCCGGGTCGGGTAGCTCGCCGGGTCGAACAGGGTGATCGGCCCGGTGCGCCGGATGCCGTCGCGCACCGTGCGCCAGTGCGCGTCGACGCCGATGCCGCTGGGCGCCACCACCCCGATGCCGGTGACCACCGCCCGGGCGCTCCTCCCGCCCGGGCCGCTCACGCCGCCACCGCCAGCCGGCGGAAGAGCATCGCGGACTGGAAGCCGCCGAAGCCGCTGCCCACCGAGAGCGCCACGTCCACCGGGGTCTCCCGGGCCACGTTGGGCACGTAGTCCAGGTCGCACTCCGGGTCCCGGATGGCCCAGTTGGCGGTGGGCGGCACCACGCCGTACTCGATCGCCAGGGCGCAGGCGGCCATCTCGATCGAACCGATCGCGCCGAGCGAGTGCCCGACCATGCTCTTGATCGAGCTGACCGGCACCCGGTACGCGGACTCGCCGAGCGCCCGCTTGAACGCCGCCGTCTCGTGCCGGTCGTTCTGCCGGGTGCCGGAGCCGTGCGCGCTGATGTAGGAGACGTCCGACGGGGACAGCCGCGCCTGCCGCAGCGTGTCGCTGATGGCCAGCGCCATCTCCACCCCGTCGGGCCGCAGCCCGGTCATGTGGAAGCCGTTGCTGCGGCTGGCGTACCCGGCCAGTTCGCAGTAGACGTGCGCGCCGCGCCGGCGGGCGTGTTCCCACTCCTCCAGCACCAGCACCGCGGCGCCCTCGGCGAGGACGAAGCCGTGCCGGTCGGCGTCGAACGGGCGGGAGGCGTGCGCCGGGTCGTCGTTGTCCGGGCTGGTCGCCTTGATCGCGTCGAACGAGGCGACGGTGACCGGGGAGATGGGCGAGTCGGCGGCACCGGCGAGCACCACGTCGGCCTCGCCGTCGACGATCAGCTGGTGGGCGTACCCGATGGCGTCGATGCCGGAGGTGCAGCCGGTGGAGATGACCTGGGCGGGGCCGTGCAGCCCGTGCCGGCAGGCCACGTCGGCGGCCAGGCTGCTCGGCACCAGGGCCGCATAGAGGTACGGCCCGCCGAGGGAGTGGTCGACCAGCCAGTGCCGGCCGGAGTCGCTGACCCGGACGTACTCCTGTTCCAGGGCCATGGTGCCGCCGACGGCGGTGCCGAGCACCACCCCGGTCACCTGCCGCTCGGCGTCGGTGAGGTCCAGGCCGCTGTCGGCCAGCGCCTCGGCGGAGCAGGCCAGCGCGAACTGCACGTACCGGTCGGCGCGCTGCCGCTCGGCGAGGGTGAGCCCGGCGGCGTCGGCGTCGAAGTCGCACTCGGCGGCGATCTGGGAGCGGAACGGCGACGGGTCGAAGAAGCTGATCCGCCGGGTCGCCGTCCGCCCCTCGGTGATGGTCTTCCAGAACCTGTCCCGGGTGGCGCCGCCCGGTGCGACCACCCCGACGCCGGTGACGACCGTGCGGCGCCCGGTCACGACGCGCCCCGCTGCTCGACCAGTTCGGTGTCGACGTGGCCGAGTTCCGGGCGGGGTGCGAGGGGGCCGAGGTGGAAGACCACCTCGGCGGGTTCGTCGCCGGTGTTGCGCAGCCGGTGCCGGACGTTGCGGGGCACGAAGAGCGCCTCGCCGGCCGCCAGCTCCACCGGCTCGTCGTCCAGGTCGACGGTGATGGCACCCCGCGCGACGTACAGGAACTCCTCGCTGTAGGGGTGGTAGTGCTCGGCGATCCGCTCACCGGACGCCAGCGCCGCCACCCCCATGAAGCCCGACGTGCTGCCGACGGTCTTCGGACCGAGCAGCACCCGCAGTTCCCCGCCGCGCCGCCGGTCGGCGGTCACGTCGCGGGCGGCGACCAGTCCGGTGGTGTTGTCACTCATCGTCGCCTCCCGCGTACGCCCGCTCGATGCGCTCCTTGATGACGGCCAGCTGCACCCGGCTGTTGGCGTTGATCCGGGCGGTCATGCCGGCGTTGTCCACCGGCGCGGTCGGCTTCATCGCGAAGTCCTGCACCCAGGTCATCCGGACGCCCTCGGGTTCCTCGCTGTAGCGCCAGTGGATGCGCATGTACTCGAACGGCCCGGTCTCCACCCGGTGCGCCCGCACCTGGCGGCTGGCCGGGTCGGCGGTGCGTTCGCTGACCCAGCTCCAGGCGATCCCGTTCTCGTCGGGGTGCATGGTGAGCCGGAAGCGGACGGTGTCGCCCTCGCGGTGCAGGATCTCCACCGCGGCGTACTCGGTGAACAGGTCGGTCCAGCGCGCCACGTCGTTGGTGATCTCCCAGACCAGCGGCAGGGGCGCGGCGATGATGATGCTGTTCTCGGTGTGGCCGGGTGGCTGGGCGCGGCGGGCGACCAGGTCGGCGACGGCGGGGATGCTGAGCTGCCCGGCCTGCTCGGGGATCTGCACCCGCCACCGGTCGGCCACCACGGCGGAGAGTTCCAGCAGGGCCAGCGAGTCCATGCCCAGCTCCTCCAGCGAGGCGGCGGGGGCGCGGGCGGCCGCGTCGGCGTCCAGGCCGCAGTGCGCCACCAGGATGTCGGTGATCTCGGTGGTGAGCGGCTGGCCGTGGGTGACGGTCATCGGGTCCTCCTCGGAAGCGGTCAGGACTGGTCGGTGGCCGGTGCCGCGGTGGCGGCGACCGGACGGGCGGTGGGACGGGGTCCGGGTACGGTCCCGCCGGCTCGGGCCGGGAGCGCGGCCCCGACGACGGCGGGACGCGCGGCGGGCAGCGCCGGGGGTGGTGGCCCGGCCGGTGCCGCCGGCGCACCGGCCTCGGACCGGGGCACGCCGGCTCCGGCCGACGATGCCGCTGGCGGGCAGGCCTCGGGTGGAACGGTGACCGCGGGCGGCGGCGGGGTGGTCCCGGTCGGGTGCCGTTCGGCGAGCAGGCGGTCGACCAGGGAGGTGGTGTAGCGGCCCTTGCGGAAGGCGGGGTCGTCGAGCACCCGCCGGACGAACGGGATGGTGGTGCGCACCCCCGGCCCGGCGATGTCGAACTCCTCCAGGGCGCGTTCCAGCCGGTTCAGGGCCAGCTCCCGGTCCGGCGCCCAGACCGCCACCTTGGCCAGCAACGAGTCGTAGTACGGCCCGACCAGGTAGCCGGGGTGCCCGTGGGTGTCGACCCGGGTGAACGGGCCGCCGGGCGGCAGGAAGCGCTCCAGCCGGCCCGGGGTCGGCGCGAAGTCGCGGTCGGGGTCCTCGACGTTGACCCGGCACTCCACCGCCACCCCGTGCGGCCGGACGTCCTCCTGCCGCAGCCGCAACGGCAGCCCGGCGGCGATGTGCAGCTGCTCGTGGACCAGGTCGATCCCGGTGATCATTTCGGTGACCGGGTGTTCGACCTGGATCCGGCAGTTGATCTCCAGGAAGTGGAACGCCTCCTCGGCGTCCACCAGGAACTCCATCGTGCCGGCGCCGGTGAAGCCGACCTCGAGCACGCCGCGCAGGGCGGTCTCGGCGATCGTCTCCAGCGTCCGGGCGGACAGCGCCGGCGCCGGGGCCTCCTCCACCAGCTTCTGGTGCCGCCGCTGCACCGAGCAGTCCCGGGTGCCCAGGTGCACGCCGTTGCCGTGCCCGTCGCAGAGCAACTGCACCTCGACGTGCCGGGCCTCGGTCAGGTAGCGCTCGACGTACACCCGGTCGTCGCCGAAGGCCGCCTGCGCGGCCGCGCGGGTCCGCGCGTACGCCCGGGGCAGTTCGGCCGGGCAGCGGACCACGGTCATCCCCCGGCCGCCGCCGCCGGCCGCCGCCTTCACGATCACCGGGTAGCCCACCTCGGCGGCGACCTCGGCGGCCCGTTCGGCGGTCGGCACCGGGCTGACGCTGCCCGGTGGCAACGGCAGCCCCGCCCGGCTCATCAGCGCCCGGGCCGAGGACTTGTCCCCGAGCGCGGCCATCACCTGCGGCGGCGGGCCGATGAAGACCAGCCCGTTGTCGGCGCAGATCTCGGCGAAGTCGGCGTCCTCGGAGAGGAACCCGTAACCGGGGTGCACGGCCTGCGCCCCGACCAGGCGGGCGGCCTCCACGATGGCGGCGGCGTTGAGGTAGCTGCGCCGGCTCGACGCCGGTCCGATCAGGACCGCCTCGTCGGCCAGCCGGACCGGGGCCGAGTCGGCGTCCGCGGTGGAGTAGACCACCGCCGTCCGCACGCCCAGCTCCCGGCAGGCGCGCAGCACCCGCAGCGCGATCTCACCCCGGTTGGCGATGAGCACCTTCTCGAACATCCCCACCACCTCAGGCCGGGTCCAGCGCGACCAGCGGCTGGTCGTACTCCACCGGTCGACCGTCGTCGACCAGGATCTCGGCCACCCGGCCGGCCCGCTCGGCGGTCACCTCGTTCATCAGCTTCATCGCCTCGACGATGCCGACCACCTGCCCGGGCCGGACCAGGTCACCGACGGTGACGAAGGGCGCGGCGCCCGGCTCGGGCGCCCGGTAGAAGGTGCCGACCATCGGCGAGCGCACCTCGATCCGGCCGGCCGGCGGGGCGGGCCGGGGGGCCGGCGGCGGGGCCACGGGGGCCACCGCCGGGGCGTCGGGGGCGCGGCCGGGCTCCGTCGCGGCGACCCCCTGCCCGGCGGCGGCTTCGTGCCACTCCACCTCCAGCACCGTGTCGCCGCTGCGCAGCCGCACCCGGCGTACCGGGCCGGCGACCTCGGCGACGAGCTGCCGGGCGTGCCGGCGCAGGCCGGCCAGCACGGCGTCCACCTCATGCGCCGCCTCCGCGCCGTCGGCGGCCGACGGCGCGCCGGCCGGGACCGTCCCGGCGCTCACCGGTCACCCGCCCGGCTGCCGGCGCGGGCCGCGCCGAAGCGCCGGAAGCGCTGGCGACGGCGGCGCACCAGGGTGGCGGGCGGCACGTCGAGCAGCGGCAGCAGGTGCGCCAGCACCGCCTCCCGCAGCGCTCGGGCGGTCGCCTCCGGGTCGTGGTGCGCCGCCGGGACCGGCTCGGGGACGAGGGCGTCGACAACGCCGAGCCGGCACAGGTCGGGGGCGGTGAGTCGCAGCGCGCGGGCGGCCTGCGGAGCGGCCCCGCGGTCCGGCCAGAGGATGGCCGCGCAGCCCTCCGGGCTGATCACCGAGTAGACGGCGTGCTGGAGCATCAGCACCCGGTCGGCGACGGCCAGCGCGAGGGCCCCGCCGCTGCCGCCCTCACCGGTGATCACCGCGACCACCGGGGTGGGCAGCATGCTGAGGGAGAGGATGTTCTCCGCGATCGCCGCCGCCTGCCCCTGCTCCTCCGCGGCCACGCCCGGGTCGGCCCCGGGGGTGTCCACCAGGGTGATCACCGGCAGGCCGAGGCGGGCGGCGAGCCGCATCAGCCGCAGCGCCTTGCGATGCCCCGCCGGGCTGGCCATGCCGAAGTTGCGGGCCACCAGCTCGCCGGTGGTGTGGCCCTTCTGGTGGCCGATCACCATCAGGTGCCGGCCGTCGAGGCGGGCCAGGCCGCCGACCACCGCCGGGCAGTCCCCGCCCAGCCGGTCGCCGTGCAGCTCGACGAACCCCTCGAACGCGCTGTCCAGATAGTCCAGTGTGGTCGGTCGGCCGGGGTGCCGGGCCAGCCGCACCGTCTCCCAGGCGTCGGCCGGCGCCGCGTCGACCACGGGCGGATCCGCGACGACGGCCGGGCGCGCCGTGGCGGCGGGCGCCTGCCGGGGTACGGCGGGACGCGGCCCCGGGCGGCGGCCGGCGCGGGCGGCGGCGAGCAGCGCCACCAGCCGCCCGCGCAGGGCGTGCCGGGGCACCACCATGTCCACCTGGCCGTGCCGCAGCAGGAAGGTCGCGGTCTGGAAGCCCTCGGGCAGTTCCCGGCCGGTGACCTGGCGGATGACCCGGGGACCGGCGAAGCCCATCCGGGCGCCGCTCTCGGCGAGCACCACGTCGGTGTTGGTGGCGAACGACGCCGCCACGCCCCCGTACGTGGGGTCGGTGAGCACGCTGACGGTGAGCAGCCCGGCCTCGCGCAGCGCGGCGATCGCCTGGCTGACCGTGGCCATCTGCATCAGCGACAGCGCGCCCTCCTGCATCCGCGCCCCACCGGAGGCGGTCACCAGGACCAGGGGGAACCCGTCCTCCAGCGCCCGCTCCGCCGCCCGCGTGATCAGCTCACCGACGGCGGCGCCGAGGCTGCCGCCGAGGAACCGGAAGTCCATCACGGCCAGCGCGCACGGGTGCCGGCCGATGGTCGCGGTGCCGCAGACCACCGCCTCGGCCAGCCCGGTGCCGGCCCGGGCCGCGCTGAGCCGGTGCGGGTACGACAGCACGTCGACGAAGTCGATCGGGTCCACCTCGGCCGCCCGGTCCGGCAGCGGGGCGAACGACTCCGGGTCCACCAGCTGGCGCAGCCGCTCGGGGGCGGCGAGCCGGGCGTGCTCCCCGCACTCCGGACAGACGTCCAGGTTGCGCCGCAGCCGCTTGCGGTACAGCAGCGAGGCGCACCCGGCGCAGCGGGACCACAGCTCCCCCTCCCGGGGCGCGGTGGCGGTCACGGCCGCCGCCCGACGGGGGCGTCCGCGTCGAAGCGGTAGAAGCAGTGGGCCATCGCGTCGCGGGGCTCCCGCCAGGTCGGCAGGTACGGCGAGATGTACGGGCGCAGCCGCGCGCTGACCCGCTCGAACTCCGGGTGCCCCCGGGCCGCCTCGACCGCGCCCGGCGTCGGTGACTCCGTCTCCAACAGGTGCACGTAGAGGTCGTGCAGCCGGTAGAGCGAACGGTGCCGGACACCGACCAGGCGCGGCAGCTCCGTCGCGTCGGACTCGGCGAAGATCTGGGCGACCTGCGCCTCGGCGCTGGGTACCACCTTCGCGACGATCAGCGAACGGTCCATGGATGGGCCTCCCCCCACGGCCGCCGGCGCGGTGTGGACCGCGCCGCGAGCCGGACGACTGCCGACACGATGCGCGCGGCGGCGTCACCCCGGCGTCACCGGCTGGCACCCACCGGCGCTGTCGCATCGTGACGGTGCGTTGACGCAAGCTGTGTATCCGCTGTGCGGCGCAAGGCCCACGACCACGTCATGCACACAGTTCAGAAGGTGTTTCACAGTCGAGCGTGGCGAGCGCTGGCCGGAACCTCGACATTGACCGAGAGTGACCACAATTGATAATCTTCGTCACGGTCAGCCCGGTGGCCGTGGCGACACCGTCACGGCGCAGCGACCCGACAGTGCGGTCACGGGTGCCGCACCGGGACACACGAGGAGTCGGGACGCGCGTTCCGCAGGGGGTGCCGCCGTGGCCGCTGATTCGTCCATGCCGACGACCGGGCGCCCACCCGGCACGAACATCTCGCTGCACCTGCTCGGCGGTTTCCGGCTGCTGCACGGCGACACCCCGATCGTGGTCCCCCGCGGGCTGCAACGGGTCATCGCGCTGATCGCGCTGCGCCCGGGCGCCACCCGCAGCCACCTCGCGGGCCTGCTCTGGCCGGACGCGCCGGAGGACCGGGCGTTGTCCTCCCTGCGCACCGCCCTCTGGCGACTGCGCCAGGACCCGTGCTGCCCCTTCACCACCGCCGGCGACACGGTACGGCTCGACCCGGTCGTCCGCGTCGACGTCGACGCGCTGGTCGGCACCGCCGCCCGGGTCCGCCACGGCGAGGACCCGTCCGCCGCGCTCGCCGCCGGCCGGCACGACCTGCTCCCCGGCTGGTACGACGACTGGGTCCTCGCCGACCGGGAGCGGCTACGCCAGCTGCGCCTGCACATGCTGGAGGACCTGGCCGGCCACCACCTGGCGGCCGGCCGGCACGGGGAGGCGCTGCAGGCCGCGCTGGAGGCGATGGCCGCCGAGCCGCTGCGGGAGACGCCACACCGGCTGGTGGTGCGCATCCACCTCGCCGAGGGCAACGCCTTCGAGGCGGTGCACGCCTTCTACGTCTACCGCGACCTGCTGCTGCGGGAGCTGCGGCTGGAGCCCTCTGCGGCGATGACCGCGCTGCTCGACGACACCCTCGCGCCGATCCGCGACGCCACCCGGGAGCGGCCCGACCCCCCTGGTCGACCGCCGGCCGCCCGGGTCGCGCCCCAGGGCGGCTGACCGCCGTCACCACCGGCGCGGCACGCGTGACGGTCAGGTGACAGCAGTGCCGGCAGGGTGGGCCGCACAGCAGTCCGTGGGCTCCGACCTCGACGGAGCGCCACCGGCGAGAGGGGTCCCATGAGCCGTCTACTGATCGTCAGCAGGATCCTCCCGGGCTCGGAGGGCCGGGTGGCGCAGATCTTCGCCGAATCCGACGCCACCGAACTGCCCGCCCTGACCGGCGTCCGGCACCGGTCCCTGTACTGCCTGCACGACCTGTGCGTCCACCTGATGGAGACCGAGGACGTGGACCCGGACGCGCTGGCCGGCGCCCGCAACCACCCGCTGTACCTCCAGGTCAACGAGCGACTCTCCGCGCACACCTCCCCCTACCTGCCGACCTGGCATTCCCCCCGGGACGCGATCGCCGGCTGCTTCTACCGCTGGGACGCCGCCGACGTCCCGGCGCCGCGCGCGGCCGGGTGAACGGGCGGACGTCGAAGAGGACCGAGCCGCCCGGCCGGGTCGGACGACGGCACCTCGTCGCGGCCCGGCCGGGTCCACCCGCTTTCCGTACCGTCGGTCATCCCACCGCCACCCGCCGACACCGTGCATCCCACCTGCGTCGCGATGACCCATCCTCCCTGTCGTCCGCCATACGCGTGTGCGAAGCTGCCGGCGAGTTTTCTTCGTGACTTTCACCGACGTATGCAAGAGGGAGGTTTGCCGTGCCGTCGACTTTCGGGCAGTGGCTGATCGTGATCCTGGCCCTGGTGCTGGGCGGAGCCGGGGGCTGGGTGGCCCGCGGCCGGCAGGTCGCGGCGACCGCCGAGCGGCCGGAGCCCATGGTGGAGGGTGACCCGGTCGTCGGGCTCTCCGAGGGGGAGAAGGCCGCCGCCACGGTGACCGCCACCGTCGACACCCCCCAGCCGGCGGCCACCGTCGACGTCGCGCCGGCGCCCGCCGCCGTGATCGACGCGCCCACCCCGCACGACCTCGACGCAACGCCGGCCGCCGCGTCCCTGGCCGCCAGCCACACCCCGCTGACCGCCGACGACGACACCGCCGCGTCGGACACCGTCGCCGGCCCGGTCGACGTGGCCGCCTCCGGGGCCGACGTGGCGGCCGATCGCACCGACGCGCTCGACGACCGCACCGACGCGTTCGACGCGGACGACGAGCGGACCGACATCGTTGTCGAGGCCGACGAGGAGCGGACGGTGGAGCCGGTCGGCGTCGCGCAGAGCGGCCCCGACACCACCGCCACCGCCCACGAGGTGGACGCCGAGCCCGTCGCCCCCGCCGCGCCGGTCGAGGCCGTCGCCCCGGCCGAGGTCGAGGCTCCCGCCCCGGCCGCGGTCGAGCCAGCGGAACCGGTGATTCCCGCTCCCCGCCGTGCGCTGGATGACGAGGCGCCGGTCGCGTCCGACGAGCCGGCGACCGCCGACGCGGACGTCGTGGCCACGCCGGACGCCGAGGCGGCGGACGACTTCCGCCGGATCCAGGGGGTCGGGCCGAAGATGGCCGCCGCGTTGCAGGCCGCGGGGATCCGCACCTACCGCCAGCTGGCCGAGCTGGACGAGCCGGCGCTGCGCGAGACCATCCGGGCCGCCGGGCTGCGTGCCGCGCCGAGCCTGGCGACCTGGCCGCAGCAGGCGAAGCTGCTGGCCGGTGCCGGCGCCGAGGCCGGTGCGGTGCTGCCCGAGTCGGCCGCCGACCAGGCCTGAGCACCACGTGGGCCGGTGACCGCGCCTCGGCGCGGACACCGGCCCACACCGTCCGCCCCACACCGTCCGCCCCGGACCGTCACCGACCCGGGGCGGCGTACTCCTCAACGATGGCCGCGAACGTGTGCCGCGCCTCCGCCGCGCGAGCCGGATCGGTGTCGTCGAGCGTGATCAGCGCCTTCCACAGCGCCCAGCCTCGGCCCCGGTTCCAGGTCGCCTCGTCCACCGCGAGCGCGTCGCGGAACGCGGTCCGGCTCCCGGCGGTGAGCAACGTCCAGGCGACCGTCAGGTCACAGGCCGGATCCCCCACCCCACAACAGCCGAAGTCGATCACCGCGGCCAGCCGGCCGTCGCGGACCAGCAGGTTGCCGAAGGCGACGTCGCCGTGGAACCAGACCGGTGGGCCGGACCAGGTGGAGCGCAGCGCCAGCTCCCAGATTCCGGTGACCAGCTCCCCCGGAACCCGGTCACCCGATCCGGCGATCGCGGCCCGGGTCGCCGCGTCGTACGTCCGAAGTGGTCCCCCGCGCCAGGCGCTGTGCTCCCCGGCGACCGGACCGGACGTGACGTCGATCCGGTGCAGGGCCGCGAGGAAGCCGGCGAGCCCGGTGGCGAACGCGGTCAGGTCGGCGATCCGCTCCACCCGGGCCTGTCCCCCCTCGATCCACCGGTACACCGACCACGCGAACGGGTAGCCCTCGGCGGGCTCCCCCTGCGCGAGCGGGATCGGCACGGGCAGCGGCAGGTGGGGGGCGAGCACCGGCAGCCAGCGCTGCTCCTTGGCCACCTGTGCGGCGTAGCCGGGCGCGCTGGGCAGCCGTACCGTCATCTCGTCGCCGAGGTGGAAGGTCCGGTTGTCCCAGCCGCCCGCCGCCACCGGGCGGACCGGCAGGTCGGCCCAGCGCGGGAACTGCCCGGCGACCAGGCGCCGCACCAGCGCGACGTCGATGCGCGGCAGCGGCGCCGGTCGCCCGGCGGGGGCGGGGTGCGGGTCCATCCGGTACAGGCTGCGTGGCCGGCACCGGACGGGCAACCGGAATTCGCCGGGAAGC
The DNA here is from genome assembly GCF_018070095.1 of Micromonospora sp. U56. NCBI lineage: Bacteria > Bacillati > Actinomycetota > Actinomycetes > Micromonosporales > Micromonosporaceae > Micromonospora > Micromonospora sp. U56. The sequence continues at coordinate 11,503 of NZ_JAGPYL010000071.1, read as the reverse complement.
GTCGAACCGGACACGCCGGCTGGCGGCCGTCGCTACGGTCGGTGAGCGGGCCGACCGCGGCCCGCCGCGCCGACAACCGGTACGCAGGAGCAGCAGCGTGCAGCCACTCATGCCGGAGCCGCCCGCCCGGCAGACCGGCGTGCCGGTGCGCGACCCCGAGGGTCCCCGCCGGGTCACCCTGCTGGAGCTCTTCTTCGACCTGGTCTACGTCGTCGCGCTCGCCCTCATCTCCAATGGCCTGGTCACCGACCTGACCTGGCAGCACGCCGGCCAGTCCCTGATCATCCTGATGGCGGTCTGGTGGACCTGGGCGATCACCACCCTGGTCACCGACATGTACGACCCGCAGCGCACCGAGATCAAACTGTTGATCACGGCGGTGATGTTCGGCGCGCTGCTGATGACCACGGCCATCCCGCACGCCTTCACCGACCGGGGCATGGTCTTCGCCGGCACCTACGTGGCGATCCACCTCGGCCGGGGCCTGTTCCTCATGCCCACGGTACGCGGACACCGGGCGACCCAGCGCCGGGCGGCGCGGATCTTCATCTGGTTCGCCGTCTCCGCAGGCCCCTGGCTCATCGGCGCCACGGTGAGCGGGCACGCCCGGGAGGCGTTCTGGGCGCTGGCACTCGCCATCGACTACGGCGGCTTCCGGCTGGCGTACCCGGTGCCCGGGCTGGGGATGGTCCCGGAGCGGCAGCGCAACGTCACCGCCGAGCACCTGTCGGAGCGCTTCCAGCAGTTCTTCATCATCGCGCTCGGCGACGCCGTCCTGGTCATCGGCACCATGTTCAGCCGCGTGCACTCCGAGGCGGAGAACATCAGCGCGTTCGCCATCGCCTTCCTCACCACCCTGCTGCTCTGGCGGATCTACGTGCACCGCTCGGGTGAACTGCTGCCGCACGCGATCCAGGCGGCGAAGGCGCCGAGCCGGTTCCTGCTGAGCGCGCCGTACACCCACCTGACCCTGGTGGCCGGGGTGGTGACCACGGCGGCCGGCTTCGAACTGGTGCTGCACGAGCCGCTGGGGCACACCCCGCCGTCATGGGCGGCGGTCATCCTCGGCGGGCCGGCGCTCTTCCTGGTCGGCCGGTCCGCCTTCGAGTACGAGGTGTTCAGCCGGGTCTCGGTGTCGCGCCCCGGCGGGCTGCTGGCGCTGCTGACCCTCGCCCCGGCGGTGCTCTTCCTGCCGCCGCTCTTCGCCGCCGCGGGCGCGATGGTGGTACTCGCCGGCGTGGCCGTCGCGGACACCCTGCGCAGCCGGGGCAAGCCGCCGGAGACCCCTTCCCCGCCGCACTGATCCGGCCGGTGCGCCGGTGTCCGTTCCGGATGTCGTTTATCCGCTCGTCGCGTCTGGGTACAAGTGGGTCACCTCGACCCCACCACGACTCTGGAGGCACCCCATGCGCGGCACGTCGATTCTCGGAGTTATCGTCGTCATCTGGTTGCTCATCGGCGCGATCGCCGCCGGCCAGCGCGGCTACTACAGCAACGACGACACCAACTGCGCCGAGGCGGGCACGATCCTGGTGACCATCGTGGCCGGGCCGCTGAACTACGTCGGCGCCAACCCGAAGGTCGACTGCAAGCTGCCTGAGCCGTCCAAGTAGGTCCGCCGACCCCCGGCCCGCGCCCGCACCCCCGGGGCGCGGGCCGTTTCGTGTCCGCTCCCGATCACGTCCGCCACCACCCCTAGGGCGTCCTAGGAGGCTGGGTCGAGGGGGTGCGTTTGCCGGCGGGCCGGCCGGGAAGGGCAGCGGCCCAGCGCCGGACGGGACGGAGATGCGGCATGCAGATCGGCTACAAGCTGGCCTCGGAGGGCTACGGCCCGCAGGAGATCATCCGCCAGGCGGTCCGCGCCGAGCAGGCCGGCTTCGACTTCGTGGCGATGAGCGACCACTTCCACCCCTGGCTCGACGTGCAGGGCCACTCGTCCTTCACCTGGAGCGTGCTGGGCGCGATCGCCGCGAAGACGAGCAGCCTGGGCCTGGCGACCGGGGTCACCTGCCCCACCGTGCGGTACCACCCGGCGATCATCGCGCAGGCCGCCGCGACCATGGCGCTGATCTCCGACGGCCGGTTCACCCTCGGCGTCGGCGCCGGGGAACGCCTCAACGAGCACGTGGTCGGGCAGGGCTTCCCGAGCGTACGGGGGCGACACGAGCGGCTGCGCGAGGCGCTGGAGATCATCCGCCTGCTCTGGCAGGGCGGCTACCAGTCGTACGAGGGCAAGCACCTCCAGCTGGAGGACGCCCGGGTCTTCGACCTGCCGGACACCCCGCCGGTGATCGCCGTGGCGGCCAGCGGCAGGTCGTCGGCCACCATGGCGGCCGAGCTGGGCGACGGCCTGTTCGTCACCGAGCCGAAGTCGTCCATCGTCGAGCACTACCGGGCGGCCGGCGGCTCCGGACCCCGCTACGCCGAGGTGCCGCTGGCCTGGGCCGGCGACGAGGAACAGGCGGTGCGGGCCGCGTGGGAGACCAGCCGGTGGGCGATCACCGGATGGAAGGTGATGAGCGAGCTGCCCAACCCGGCGAACTTCGACGCGGCGACCTCCTGGGTGGAGGACCACCACATCCGGCGCCAGTTCGCCGTCGGCCCGGATCCGCAGGTGCACGTGGCGGCGGTCAGGGCCTTCGTCGACGCCGGCTACGACCACATCGTCCTGCAGAATGCCGGCCCCGACCCGGACGGCTTCCTGGACTTCTTCGCCGGCGACCTGGCCGGGCGGCTGCGGTCACCGGGCTGACCGGCGGCCCGGGCTCACGGCGCTCAGCCGCCGACGTGGATGCCCGGTCGGCGCGACGGGTCCGGCTCACTCTTGCGGATGATCTCCCGGACCACCGGCGGCGTGTCGCCCCGGCCGAGGATGAGGTAGCGCAGCAGGTGGGCGAGCGGGTTGCCCTCGGACCACTCGAAGTGCGCGTGCGGGCGTACGCCGGTGCCGTCGCGCAGGGCGAGCAGGATGGCGGCGATGGCGTTCGGGACGGCCGGGCTGCTGGCCCGCAGCACCCGGTAGCCGCCGACCTCCACGCCGTGCACCCGCAGCACCTGGCTGAACTGGGACGGGTCCACCACGTCGATCTCCAGGAAGAGCACGTCGGCCGCGCCGGGCACCGGGTTCATGCCGCGCTGCGCCCGCTCCTTGACCCGGTACTCCTTGAGCGCCCCGCTGTCGCGCTTGTTGGCGATCAGGTGCAGCCGGCCGTCGTTGGTCAGCGAGTCGGCGATGAATCGCCGGGCGGCCGGATCGAACTCGATCCGCTCGGCCCGCAGCTCGGTGGTGCGGGACACCCGGGAGATCAGCGAGACGGCGATGATCCCCGCGATGAACAGGGCCGAGATGGCGATGCCCTCCGGCTTCTCGATCACGTTCTCGGCGAGGGCGTAGAGCAGGACGGCGGTGAGCAGGCCGAAGCCGGCCCCGGCGATCCGGTGGTGGGCCCGCACGGCCGCGATGGTCACCGCCACCGCGCCGGAGACCAGCATCGCCAGGATCCCGGTGGCGTACGCGCCGGCCTGGGCGTTGACGTCCGCCCGGAAGGCGATCGTGATGGCGATGCTGATCAGCGTGTAGACGATGACCACCGGCCGGACCGCCCGGCCCCACTCCGGCGCCATCCCGTACGACGGCAGGTAGCGCGGCACGATGTTGATCAGGCCGGCCATCGCCGAGGCGCCGGCGAACCAGAGGATCAGCACGCTGCTGATGTCGTACACGGTGCCGAACGCCTCGCCGAGGTGTTCGTGGGCCAGCCAGGCCAGGGCCCGTCCGTTGGCGGCGCCGCCCGGCCGGAACTCCTCCGCCGGGATCAGCACGGTGGTGACGAACGTGGTGGCGATCAGGTACACCGACATGATCAGCGAGGCGGCGGTGAGCAGTTTGCGGGTGTTGTGGATCCGCGCCTCCAGGCGCTGCCGGGAGTCCGTCCCCGCCCCCTTCACCAGCGGCATCATGCTGACCCCGGTCTCGAAGCCGGACAGGCCCAGCACCAGCAGCGGGAAGGCCAGCACCGCGGGCCCGACCAGGTCGCCCAGACCGGTGCCACCGGCGGTCAGCGCCTGCGTCCAGTCGCCCACCAGGGACGGGCTCGCGGCCACCTCGGCCAGCCCGACCACGACGATCACCGCGTTCAGCCCGAGGAAGACCGCGACCAGTGGGATGGCCACGGTGACCGCCTCGCTGAACCCCAGCAGGAACACCCCGCCGAGGACCAGCAGCAGCACCACGGTCACCACCACGGCGGCGGCCGTGCCGTGCGGGACGGACGCCGGCAGGTACGGGTTCTCCAGCAGGTGGACGGTCGCGTCGGCGGCGGAGAGGGTGATCGTGATGATCCACGAGGTGGCGACGAAGCCGAGCAGCACCAGGACGAAGATCTTGCCGCGCCAGAAGGGCAGCAGCCGTTCCAGCATCGCCACCGAGCCCTGCCCGTGCGGGCTCTCCCGGGCCACCCGCCGGTACATCGGCAGCATCCCGAACAGGGTCAGCGCCACGATGAGCAGGGTGGCCAGCGGGGAGAGCGCCCCGGCCGCCAGCGCCGCGATGCCGGGCAGGTACGACAGCGTGGAGAAGTAGTCGACGCCGGTCAGGCACATCACCTGCCACCAGGGGTGGCGCTTCTGCGTACCCTCCTGGGCCTCGGGGCCGACGGGCTGCACCTGGTGGGTGAAGAGCCAGCGCCGCAGCGGGTCGGCCGCCGGGCGGGGGCGGGCGTGGCTCTCCACGCACTCCGGGACCGTCACCGACCCCGGCCGGGTGCGCTCCCCCTGCAGCGGATCGCGGGCCGCCCGCACCTCGGGCCCGAGACCCGCCGGCGTGCCACGCCGCCCCCGGGCACGCCGTGACGTCGCCCCGTCCCGCCCGTCCACCATCCCCGTCCCACTCTCTACGGCCCTGCACCGACCGTAGGCGGTCCCCGCGGCACCGTTAGGCGGAACCGGCAAGCCGGGAGATCATCGCGGGCACGCCACCGCGGGCCCGCTGCCCTCAGCCCGGTGGCGCCCCCAGGACGTCCCGCAGGGCCTCCGGGTCGGAGACGGTGACCGTGGCGCCCGGGTGGCGGGGCCACGGTCCCGGCACCAGGGCCGGGACGGGCTCGGCGAAATGCACACAGACCCCCGCGGCGGTGCTGGTGCCGAAGGTGACCCCCTGGTCGGCGAACGACAGGTGCGGCCCGATCGTCCGCCACCACCGGTACGGCCCGTCGAGCCGCGCCCCGGTGATGTTGGCCCGGGGGGTGCGCAGCCGCCAGGGTCCGTACCGGATCTCCAGCGCCTCGTCGTCGACGAGCACCCAGGAGGTCTCCGGGCGTACGCCGAGCAGCGCCAGCGGGGCCCGGAAGGCCGGATCGAAGCGGAACGCGGAACGGTGCACGGGCATGACCCGCGGGTACCCGGTGCGGGCCGGCCGACACCCCGGCTCACTCCAGTGCGCGGGTCCAGTCCTCGACGTGCGCGTCCAGGTGCGGCGGTGGCCCGCCAGTACGGGCCGTCGACGGTGCAGATCCGGGCCCAGGGCTGCACCCCGTCGCGGGCGCCGTCGCGCAGCAGCGCGTACATCGCCCGGGCCCGGCGGCCCAGGGTGGCGGCCAGCGCCGGGCGGTCGGCGCCGGCCAGGCCGTACCCGTCGACCGGGGCGCGCAGCCGCCGCGCGGACTCGGCGACCGGCCGGTCCGGCCGCATCCCCGCCATGGCCTGCGCGGCGTACGCCAACTTTCAGCGCCGGGTGCCGGGGCCGGCGCCGTCCCAGTCGATCAGCACCCAGCCGCGGTCGGCGCGGACCAGGTTCCAGGGCGCGGCGTCGTGGTGGCAGACCAGGTCGGCGCCGTCCGGGGCGATGGCCACCCGCCAGCCGGCCGGCTCCGGGGGCACGAACCCCGCCACCGCGTCGTGCAGGTCGGCCAGCAGCCGGCCGATCGAGGCCAGCTCCGCCAGCGGGTACGTCCCGGCCTCCGGCCCGCACTCCCCCGGCACGTACTCCAGCACCTGGCGGCCGCGCGCGTCGCGGCCCAGCGGCCGGGGCGCGCCGGTGAAGCCCACCTTGTGCAGATGTGCCAGCAGCGCGTCGACGCTGTCGGTCCACGGGCCGGCCGGCCGGTGCACCGTGTCGCCGACCCGGACCACGCCGGTGGTGACGTTGCCGGGCAGGGGCTGTTCGGTCAGCGGCATCCGGCCATCCTGCCGGGCGGGGACGCGTCCCCGCGCCCCGGTTTTCCGGAGCGCGGGGACCCCCCGTCCCCGGCTACTGCAGGAACGCCCCCAGTGGCGACAGCAGCAGCCGGCCGAGTGCCGCGGCGTTGTCGTCCAGCCGCGTGCGCTCGCAGTCGCGGGCGTGCGGGTCGTGCCGGCACCGCCAGATCTTCTGGGCGTTGCGCCAGGCCACGTCCCGGGTGTATTCCACCAGTTCGCCCTGGTACCAGTCGTCGACGTCCCCGTTGAGCATGTCGATCAGCAGCTGCCACCGCTCCAGGTAGCCGCGCCGCAGCGAGGGGATCTTGTCGGCGAAGATGTCGTTGATCTTGAGATAGTCGCGGTGCTGCTCGCTGCCGTCGACCGGCTCGGACTCCAGATGGTCGAAGGTCGTCACCAGCGCGAACGGCAGATCGAAGTTGATGTGCGCGTTCACCCCCGCCGCCGCCGACGGCAGCGGCCGGGCGTCCGGGCCGCGCATCCGCTTGAACAGGCACGACCAGGCCTTCGGGGTGGTCGGGCTGGATTCCGTCCACAGCCGCAGCGCGTCGAAGTAACGGGTGGCGAACTCCACGTCGAGCCGGGACAGGAAGACCGGGTCGGCGAAGAAGTCGTCGTACAGCCCCTCCAGCACGCTGGTGGTGATGGTCAGGTACAGCTCGTTGAAGTCGGCCAGCGGGCAGCTGCGCTCCAGCGGAGGCAGCCGCACCAACAGGTCCTGGAGCTTGGTGAGATGGTCCACCACCGCCGGCACGTCGCCCGGGTGGTCCGCCAGCAGCCCGACGATGTCGGCGTGGACCGGGCCCCAGACCGGTTCCGTCATGTCTCCTCCACAGTGGTCGGGGCACCCCCGTGCCGTCGGCGTCGCTGGACAGCCTTCCAGCGACACCGACGTACGGGATCAGTAGAACGACGTATTCGTCGCGGCCCGGTGTGTGCGTCAGTCGGTGCGGTTGCGCAGGTAGATCGCGCTGGCCTGGACCCGGGTACGCACCTGGAGCTTGTCGAAGATGTGCGAGACGTGCACGCCGATGGTCCGCTCGCTGATGAACAGCCGCTGGCCGATCTCCTTGTTGGTCAACCCCTCGGCCACCGCGGCGAGCACCTCGCGCTCCCGGGCGGTCAGCACCGCCAGTTCGTCGCTGACCGGCTCGCTGCGGGTCGCCCCCGCGCCGCCGGCCGGCTGGGCGCGCTCCTCCAGCTCCACCCGGGCCCGCCCGGCGAGGGTCTTGATCTCGCTGGTCAACGGCACGGCACCCAGCCCCTGCGCCATCTCGTACGCCCGGCGCAGCAGCTTGGCCGCGGTCGCGCTGCGGCTGCGTCGGGCGAGCAGCGCCTCGGCCTGCCGCAGCCGCGAGTACGCCGCCGGGTACGGGTGGTTGCGCCGGTCCCACTCGGCGGCCGACCGGGCCCACAGGTCGGGGTCGCCCCGCCCGTCGAGCCGACTCAGCTCGGCCGTGCAGAGCACCAGGAAGCCCTCCGCGCCCAGGCGTACCGGCCGGGCGGCGTGGGCGCTCTTGCGGGCCACCCGGTCGACCACCTCGCGCAGCCGCCGGACCACGGTCTCGTCGACCGGCACCGTCCGGCTGGCGTGCGCCTCCGCCTCGGCGCGCAGGCCGTGCCAGGCGAGGGTGGCCAGCAGCACCACGTCGTCCGAGCGGCTCTCGGTGAGGCCGCGCTGCACCGCCTGCCGGGCCGCGTCGTGCCGGCCCTGCCACATCGCCAACCCGGCCCGCAGAATCAGCATCGGCAGCACGTGCCGCGCCCCGCCACCGGCCAGCACCGTGGCCACCGCCTCCAGGTCGCGGTCGGAGGCCTCGACGTCGCCGTAGCCGACGGAGAGGCGGCACCGGGCCAGCAGCAGCTCGACCGCGTCCGCGCCGGACGGGCGGTGTCGCAGCGCCGCCGCGACGACCTTCTCCGCCTCGGCCCACTGCCCCACCCGGAACAGCCCGTTGGTGGCGATGGCCAGCAGCCGGGTCTCGTAGGTGCGTCCCAGCCCCAGCTCGGCGACCCGCTCGGCGCCCCGGCGGGCCACCACCACCCCCTCCTCGAGGATGTTCAGCGGCCCGGTCAGCAGCTCCGCCAGGTGCAGGTACGCGCACGCCACGTCCTCGGGCCGGCCGGCCCGCTCGGCGATCTCCAGCGCCCGCCGCACCACGGCCAGGCCGGCGTCCGGGTCCTCCAGGAACGCCTCGCTGAAGCCGAGCGCCGAGCTGGCCAGCACCACCTCGGTAGTGCTGCCGTCGACCTCGGCCGCCAGCGCCAGTGCCTCCCGGGCCCGGACGCCGGCGTCGGCGTACCGGCCCAGGTGCAGCAGCAGCTCGGCGAGGTGGGCGGCGGCGGTGGCCCGTTCCCGGGAGGTGCAGTCGGCGGCCTCCAGCACGCGCTGGTACTCGGCCTCGGCGGGGGCGGAGCGCCCGGCGGCGGCGAGGTAGCGGGCCCGCCGGATGCGCAGCGCGCAGGACGGCTCGGCGTCGTCGCCGCCGGCCAGCTCGGCCAGCAGGGCGAGCGCCCGGGCGTGCTCGCCGCACTGGTGGGCGGTCTCGGCCGCGTGCTCCAGCAGCGTCGCCCGGTCGACCTGCACCGGCGCCGCCTCCGTCGGCCCGGCGGGCGGGGTGTCGGCCAACTGCAACGCCACCGACCAGTGTCGGTGCGCCTCGGCGAAACCGTGCAGCCGCTCGGCCTCGCGGGCCGCGGCCATCGCCGCCGGCAACGCCCGGCCGGGCTCGCCCGCCAACCGCCAGTGGTGCGCCAGCCGGGCCTGGTGCAGCTCCGCCGGCGCCCGGGTGAGCGCCTCGGCGTAGCGTCGGTGCAGGGCGGAGCGCTCGGCGGGCAGCAGCTCGTGGGCGAGCACCTCGGCGACCAGGCGGTGCCGGAGCCGGTAGCCCTCGTCGGCGCCGACCAGCAGCCGGTGCGCCACCGCGGCCCGGACCGCCTCGATCAGCTCCTGCTCGGGCAGGCCCAGCACCTCGGCCAGCAGCCAGTGCTCGACCGGCTCCACCCCGGCGGCCACGGCGTGCACCACCGCGTGCGCGTGCTGGGGCAGCGCGTCGACCCGGGACAGGAAGATCTCGCGCAACGTGTCGGAGAGCCCGTCGCGGCCGTCGCGCAGGTCGCGCGCGAGTTCCTCGACCACGAAGGGGTTGCCGCCGCTGCGCTGCCAGACCTGCTCAGTGGCCTCCGGCGTCGGCGGCGTGCCGACGATCGCGGCGACCAGCCGGTCGGTGTCCGCGCGGTCCAGCGGGGCCAGGTCGACCACCCGGACCGAGCGCAGCCGGCGCAGCTCGGTGAGCACCCGGCGCAGCGGGTGGGCGCCCTGCAACGACTCGGCCCGCACCGCGGCGAGCACGGAGAGCTGGAGGTCGCCCAGGCCGGCGAGGAGGTAGAGCAGCAGCTGCCGGGTGCTCCGGTCGACCCACTGCAGGTCGTCGAGGACCAGCACCAGCGGACGGCCCTCGGCGATCAGGCTCAGCCCGCGGGACACCCGCTCCAGCAGCGCGCCGCCGTCCGCCGTGGCCGTCTCCTCGGCGAACGTCCGCAGCAGGCCGCGGACGGCCGACGAGGTCCGCGCCTGGGTGGCGGTCAGCTCGGCGTCGAAGCGGCGCAGCGCCTGGATCACCGGGTGCAGCGGCGAGGCGTCGCCGATGTCCAGGCAGGTGCCGGTCAGCACGACGGCTCCCCCGTCGCGCAGCCGTGCCCCGACCTCGTGCAGCAGCCGGGTTTTGCCCACCCCGCTCTCACCGCTGACGAAGACCGCCGCCGTCTGCCCGGGCCCGAGCTCGTCGAGCAGCGCGGAACGCAGCGCCGTCAGCTGGTCGGCACGGCCGACGAGCGGTGCACTGTCCACATCGCTGGCCATGTCCGCAGCCTAGTCACAGGTCCCCGCACCGTTCTACGGGCTTGATCCCGCTGTGGTACTCCTCGCGTCGACATTGCGACTAAAGGTTGCGACCGGCCGACATACGTCGTTCTGCAGATCCCCCGACGGCCCGGTGGTGACAGTGTCCGGATGTCGTAAGGCACCGCTGCTGGGGGGAAAGGTGGGTGCGATGCCACTGTCCACGGTCGCCACCGGTCGGGAGGACGTCACGTCACCCTGGCCGGTCCGGGAGGAACGGCGCGTGGTCAGCGTGCTGTTCGCCGACATCGTCGGTTCGACGGCGCTGACCGAACGGCTCGACCCGGAGGACGTCCGCGCGCTGCAACGCGCGTACTTCGACACCGTCGCCGGGGTGCTGCGGCACTGGCACGGCGTGGTGGAGAAGTACGTCGGCGACGCGGTGATGGCGCTGTTCGGCGCGCGCCGCTCCGACGGGCTCGACGCGTACCGGGCGGTGCGGGCCGCGCTGGAGATCCAGCGCGCGCTGGACCGGCGGCCCATGCCGGGGGGCGTGCGGCTGCGGGTCCGGGTCGGGGTGGCCACCGGCGAGGCGGTGGTCGACCTGGCCGCCGCCCGCGACGGCGGGCACGGCGCGGCCAGCGGCGCGGTCACCACGACCGCCGCCCGGTTGCAGGAGTACGCCCCGGCGGGCGGGGTGGTGGTCTGCGCCGCCACCCACCGGGCCACCGCCGACCTGGTCGACCAGCGGGCGCTCGCCCCGGTGGCGCTGGCCGGCAAGGCGCTGCCGCTCGACGTCTGGCGGGTCACCTCGCCGGCCCGGCCGCGACGGCCCCGGCACGAGGGCCCGCTGGTGGGCCGGCGCCGAGAACTGGCCACCGCCCAGGACCAGCTCGTCCGGGCCGCCCGCGAACACCGGCCACGATGGGTGTCGCTGGTCGGACCGGACGGCATCGGCCGCAGCCGGCTGCTGCACGAGCTGCGCCACGCGCTGCAGCAGGTCGACGGGGTGGCGGTCCGCTGGTGCGTGGCGCACTGCCCGCCGTACCCGCAGGGGGCGTTCGGGCCGGTCGCCGAGCTGGTGCGCGACCTGGCCGGGGTGCGCGACAGCGATCCGCCGGCGGTGGTCCACCGGCGGCGGGCCAGCCTGGTCGACGGGCTGGTCGCACCGGCCCGGGCCACCCCGACGGTCGCCGCGCTGGCGGCGCTGCTCGCCGCGCCGGAGGGCACGGCCACGGCCGCCGGTGGCCCGGCGGCCTGCCGCCAGGTGCTGCTGGCCCTCGCCGCCCGGCAGCCGGTGGTGATCGCGGTCGACGACCTGGACCGGGCCGGGCCGGAGCTGGACCGCTTCCTGCGGGCCCTCTTCGCGGCGGCCAACTTGCGCGGACTGCCGTTGGCCGTGGTCGCCACCCACCGGCCGCAGCTGGCCGACCCGCTGCCCGTGCCCGACGACCGCCGCTGCCGGGT